>PSRN01000201.1 GCA_003176075.1 Bdellovibrio sp. | reverse complement strand
TCCGGGGTTTTGTTTCGTCTCCGACACGCATCGCCTCCTTGCGAATTTCCAACCTTCATGGTTAGCGAACTTTCACTTCACTTCACGTTACTTCACTTTGCTTCACTTCTCCTCAGCCCTTTCCTCAGCCCTTGGTGAATTCACCTTGGTAGGTTCCACTGGTGAATTCCCCCTAGGTGAATTCGCGGGCTTCGGCTCAATTCCGCTTGGGTGAAATCTCCCTGAGCGAGTTCTCCTTCAATGAATTGTCGAGGTGTTCAATCACGAGCAAATATTCTATATTTATGCTGTGGGGAGATCGTAAAGTTTGCAAGAATATTTGTTGACGAGGCTCATCAATAAATCTTCTTGAATCGCGTGCCGGGAGATTCGATTCTCGTTCTCAATGGCTGGTTCAAGAATTCGCACCAAAAAGCCCAAGGCGCTGAAGAAAAAGGGATTTCGCATTCGCTCGCGCAAAGAAGCTGAGATCGTCATCGATCGACAGGCCGGCTTGGTTTTTTCGTCCGAAAAGGAATTGTTCAAGTACTTTCAGCCGCAGATTGAACTGCTTGAGAAACAGTATTCTGAGTTCATCCAAGGCAAGGAAGAGAGCATTGTGGAACTCACCGATTTGGAAGATCATTTGGAGCTGACGTTGGAGGAGCCCCAGGAGATTTGGCACGATCCGCAAACCTTCAAAGAGTTTCCCATCTTCCATTTTATCCGACCCATTGAAGAACCGCGGGCTTATCACGTCGCCGTCACCTACGTCTCGGCGGACGACGAGCCGACTTTTATTTTCCTTCACTTCGTCACCACCGACCTGGAACTCGCCAACAGATACAGAAGAAGCGAGTTGATTTATGACCGTTCATACGAAGAGGTGGGCTTCGGCGCTTTGGATGGGGACGCCCTCAGCGAGGGAGATCCCCTCGCCATAGGACTTTTCATCGCCATGCTGAAAGTGCGGGCGGAGAAAGACATTCCGGATGAGAAGTTTCGCGACTTGGGAGCGGAACTCCGGGAGGACTGCATTGAGAACGCCGACGAGATCTGGCGCAACACCGATTTGACCGGCCACCAGATCGTCACCTTTATCAAGGACTTTCCCGATCATGAAATCGGTGATGTCAAATACGTGGTGGTCACGCAAGAGGATCCGGCCTCGAAAGTCCATTCCTTGCTTTTTTCCTTTCCCACCAACGATGAAACCTTGGTGGATCGCTACCGCCATGGCGAAAATTTGCAGGCTGAAGAAGTCATACAGGAGTCAAGCCACTGATGAAGGCCCCGTTTTCATACCTTGGTGAAGGTCACCTCCGCTTGATCAAGGAGGTTCCAAAAGCCACGGGCGCCAGAGGTGAGGTTATTTGGTTTACCAGCCCGGCAAAAGGGGGGGAGATTCTCGCTCGTGAGGCACCCGCCTGGCAGGCCAAAGTTTTCGCCGGCCGTCCCCGCGAAGTCGTTGGCATCGCGCGCGCTCATGGCCCCCTGATTCTTGTTCAGCGGAAAAAACCGGAGGGTCCATTTTCCCACCACGCCCATCTCGAAGATTCGGAATACGGGTGGTTTCGCGACCAGGTGGGCGCCGTTTGGGCTGAGATGAGGAATTTTGGCGTCGGGCGGTATTTATTTGATCTTCGTGACCTCACAAACGAGCAAATCCTGGGTGTGCTGGTGGGGCTGGAACTCGCGGCTTACAGCTTCAAAACAACGGAGGCCCCTGTTCCCGAAATTTTATGTCTGGGCGCGGGCGAGAAACTGCTGCAAGAGGCGTGTGCTCTGGGGTCGGCCATCAACTGGGCTCGTCACCTGGTGAATATGCCTGGCAATGAACTTCATCCCGAATCCATGGCGGAGCTGGTGCGAAAGCACTTCCAGCGACCCGGTCTGACCGTCGATGTTTGGAATGCCGACAAGCTGACGAAGGAAAAAATGAATCTTCTGTTGGCGGTGGGTTCTGGCTCAGACAGTTCGCCCAAGCTGATCCATCTGCGGTATCGTCCGCGCCGCAGTGGGGGCCGCGGCGGGGGCGGGGGCGGGAGAGGACGGGCTCCTCTGGCCCTGGTCGGCAAAGGAGTCACATTTGACTCGGGTGGTTTGGACCTTAAGCCGTCGAGCGCCATGCGGTGGATGAAAAAGGACATGGGGGGAGCGGCGGCCCTTCTCGGCGTGGCGTCCTGGGCGGCGGAGGTGAATTATCCAGCGCCTTTGGATATTTACGTGGCGTGCGCTGAGAATTTGGTGGACGGAAAGAGCTTTCGCCCCGGTGATGTCTTTGTTTCCCGCAGCGGAGTGAGCATTGAAATCCACAACACCGATGCGGAGGGGCGTTTGGTTCTGGCCGATGCGCTGGATGTGGCCGTGAAGGCTAAAGAGGAGCCCGAGATGGTCATCGACGTGGCCACTCTGACAGGAGCGATCAAGACGGCGCTGGGAACGGAGATCGCTGGACTCTTCAGCAATGCCGATGATCTGGCGGAAGAGCTGCAAGACGCCGGTCAAGCGGCCGGCGAGCTCTGCTGGCGGATGCCGCTTTATGCCCGCTACGCAAGCAATTTCACTTCACCTGTTGCCGATTTGGTCAACTGCACCGATGGTTGGGCTGGCGCCATCACTGCCGCTCTTTTTTTGGAGCGGTTCATCGCCAGGAAGCCTTGGGCCCACTTGGATATTTACGCCTGGGCGGACAAAGCGGCGGGCGCGCTCACTTTTGCCGGTGGAAGCGGGCAGGGTGTGCAGACGCTTGTGCGTTTTTTGCAATCTCGCGCTACGAGGTAGGAACATTTTATGCGAAGTTTGCTTTCGTCGAGCAAGAACCGAAATTTTTTACGAAGTCACCTCGATTCCCGCACCCTTTTGGCGTTTGATTTTGATGGGACCCTGGCTCCTATTGCCAACGATCCTTATCGGGCGAGGTTGCGGGCCTCCACCGCACGGCTTTTGAGCGAGCTGTGTGGCGTGGCCCCCGTGGCCGTCATTTCAGGGCGGGGGGTCCGTGATTTGAAGGAAAAGGTTCCATCGTCCATTCAGCTGTTGAGTGGCAATCATGGTTTGGAAGCGCCGGGGGTCCGGTCGCGGACCCTTCGTCGCATGGCTCAAGTCTCGAGCAAATGGAAACAACAGTTGCTGAAGCAAATGAAACAGGTCGAGTTTGATACCACGGGAATTCTTGTTGAGGATAAGGAGTTCTCATTGTCGATTCATTATCGATCGGCAAAGCAGAGAACAAAGGTCAAGGCCGCCCTTCTTGCAATGGTCGGCCATCTGAATCCCAAGCCTCGGATTGTGTTGGGAAAATTTATCGTTAATGTGGTTGCCCCCGAATCTCCCCACAAGGGCGATGCGCTTCTATCCATCATGAAAAAGGTCAAGGCCAAGAGGGCGGTTTATGTGGGTGACGATGACAATGACGAGGATGTATTTGTCCTTAAGAATCCGAGGCTGTTGACCGTGCGGGTTGGAGCGAGGAATTCATCAAAGGCCAAGTATTATATCAAGAACCAGCGCTCCATCGATGAGCTTCTGGGGCTGATGATTCAGTCTCTCAAAAAATCATCAGTGGACTAACGAGCAATGTATGTTTCCGTCGGCGCGACTGAAAAAAGGTTTGCCTTAGATAAAACATGATAACTTATTGGCCGTAAATGTACCCAATATCTATTCCACTGAAACCATTGAACAACGAATTTCCCGTAGCACTTAATGACATTCCCACGCCAAAATAGCCAGGGTCCCGTGTGGCATCTGCCGTGTTGAGACTCAACTGTGACTTTTGCGTCCAAATGTTGTTCGTTCGAGTGAAAATCCAAGAAGTACCGGCCCCATTGGTGGGGGCACCAAAAGCCAACGTATTCCCGTCTGCACTCACTGTGGCATTGATATTCAACACATCCCAGCCCGAGTCGGTTGTCTGATCTTGGGTACCGATCAATTTCGGGCCCTGTTGGGTCCAGGTCGAACCCGTACGCACGAACACCCAAGCGGCAGTTCGACATCCCCCGCCCGTCGCCTGGCTGTTTCCATCGCAAGGCCCTTCTTCAACTAGAGTGTTGCCATCCGCGCTTAACGCAATAGACATTCCCTGGCCCGCGGCGCCGACGGCGTCAGATCCGACCAATTTTGAACCCTGTTGCACCCAACTTGCGCCCATTCGAGTGAAGATACTTACAGAACCGAATCCCATGACGCAGGAATATGCTCCGGCACAGCCCCCATCCATGGGAATTCCTAGCGCGATCGTACTGCCGTCGGCGCTTATGGCGACGCCAAGACCTCGAGATAGAATAAAAGTACTGCCGGGGACACCCGAATAGCTTGCGGTAAAGATCCAATTCGGTCCCAGTTTGGTGAAAACACAAAAACCGGTGCTAGAATCAATGACGGCGGTTTTGCCGTCAGCACTGAGAGCTGACGTGAAGCTCTCAATGTTGGGACAGGACAGAGTTGTAGTCTTGGTCCAAGTGCTGCCTGACCGATTAAATATTTGGGAGGACACAAGGACTGTATTGCCATCAGCACTAATGGCCGCAGCTTCATAGTTAGCGGTCACTGAAAATGGACCACCTTGCAGCGACCAATTGTTCCCGTTGCGGCTATAAAGATTGAGTGTTCCACCAAGTTCGCTCGTGACGGCGAGAGTGATGCCATCAGCACTCAACGCCGCGTATTTTTTACTCTGATCACTGCCAGGTCCGACGATTTTCGTCACCGAATTGACGTTGAGATTAGATGCTGTGGGAGTAAATGATGCGTTTGATATCAATGCGGTTCCGTTAGTCGAGGTGGTTCCGCTTGACGTCAGGGAGATCGGTCCTGAATTCGTGCCTGGCATTACGAACAATACGACTTGCGAAGGGCTTGTTGAAATGACGAGTTGAGAAACCCCAGCAATGGCGGCAGCGGTCACTTGCGAAAGATTTCCCATATTGCTCGTCACTGTGACAAGCGTGCCAGCTGGTCCGCCGGTTGGAAAAAAGGTAAGGTCAGAAGGAATGGGTGTCGCGACAGGTGTTGGCGTCGGGGTTGGGGTTGGGGTTGGGGTTGGTGCTGGGGTTGGTGTTGGCATTACGGCAGAAATGTTCCAGCCGATCTGGGAGCTGCCGGTCTTGCCCGCCGTATCCGTGGCTTTTACGGCAAATGTGTGAGGACCCACAGGTAAGGAAGAGAAACCCACCGGACTGTTGCAAACAGCAGGTTTGGCAGAATCCAAGGCGCAAGTCACACTGGGTACACCGGCGCTTCCAGGCGTTACCGTGAATTGAAAATTGGCCGTGGTTGCAGTTGTTGTATTCATGAGGGGGGGATTCGCAGATAATGTGATTTGCGGCCCATTTGGAATTACGGTGCTCACGGCAGTTGCGGGAGTTGCAGAAGTGGAGGCGGCGCTGGAAGAGGCATTGGAGTTGGAACCCGATGAGACCGTCGATGACGCTGGTGAATTTCCCGAACTAGAGAGAGTGTTTACGCTCACATTACCCAAGTCTTGCTTTTGCTGAAAACCAATGCCGCAATTCTCAAAGCTAAACAAAATCAACATTGCAAAAATGACGTTGGGTGTTGCGCGCAGTGGTCTCACTCTTTGTCCCCTTTTGTCGAAGTAAAACCAGAGCAAGCCTCATGCCGTGATGATTGCTTTAGTCGCGACCATGTTGCACCTCAAGAGTATCAAAATGGAATAATTGTCGAACTTGTCACAAACATCCGATCATCTGCCAGGGGTCACCAGCTCTCAGCGGTAGACTTGGAATTCCGTTTGTCCCAATTCGGATCAAAAATTGTCTCACATTGCTCATCTTGCTCATATTGTTCAATGAGTCTTCATTCGGATAAAGAGTAAGCAGACAGATTAATTTCCGAACTCGCGATAAATCGCAGCCCAAAAGGTGTTCGTCCTTGCGCCCCGAACTTGGCTCACGCTCATTGTACTGAAACCCGCACCCCTCGGGGAATTTAGACTGGGCTTTCATCCAGGTTGGTGAGCCGCTGGCTCATGCGAGATTAATAACCAAACAGACGCCGGTCCTTGATCAACTTGGCCGCCGGAGCCGGCACGAGTTTTTCCCAGGTCGGGTTTTTTTCGCTGAGGTACTTGCGGGCTTGTTCGGAGTGGACCACTTCGGACATTGTCTCGCTGCCTGGCAAATCGGTGATCATTGACAGATCCCGATAATAGCGAAAAATATGATTGAGATTTCCACG
This sequence comes from Bdellovibrio sp., assembly GCA_003176075.1. Lineage (GTDB taxonomy): Bacteria > Bdellovibrionota > Bdellovibrionia > Bdellovibrionales > Bdellovibrionaceae > PSRN01. The sequence continues at coordinate 10,670 of PSRN01000201.1, read as the reverse complement.
GGGCGCAAAGGCGTCGGCCGTTAAGTTCCTGCCAGCTTCCCATTTTGGAAAGACGTATATTTTGGTTTTTGGATCCAGCAGCTTGCCAAGCCCCTCAAGAAGTCCGCCCTCCAAATCACTGTAGTGGGGCTCGTCGAAAAGCCTGGCCAGGTGATCGGCCTCAATCAAAAGCGCTAGCGGAGCCTTGGTAAATCCGCGCAAAAAGCGTTTTAACCTGTAAAACAAGAAGAAGTGCGAAACCAAAACGTGATGTTTGAGGGTGCAAAGCGTTTGCACACGGTCGAGAAAATCTTGCTCGTTGATTTCGCCGTTCACGCCGCCGCCATGGAGAAGGGTGTGCATGGTCAGTTCAAAGAGAATCAAAGGATCGCCGGCGTCCGGAAAGTCTTTGGTGAACTGCTGGGCGCCGCGGGCGATGAGTTCCAGATGGGTGTTGGTCACCGGCCGAAACTCACCCCGATCAATGAGAACCGGTCTTTGAAAGAAAATATCGGCTACGTTTAAAATGCTTTCGTCGGGACCGAAAAGAACGGCCTCAGTGAGGCCACGGCGAACCAATTCCAGATTCAACAGATGATTGTTCAACCCCGTCAGGTCGGGGCCTGAACAATGAATCACGTCGATGGCCACTTGACCCGGACGGATATTTTCGATCAGGGCTGGAATCAAGCCCGTGGCAGCTTCGCCGCCGCCACCGGCGGCGAATTGGCTGTCGCCTCCCACGCTGGCTTGTGGTTGGGTCGAGGAATAAAATGCCGCCGACACCAGGTTCACGCCAAGAATGCCCAGGGTTTCCTGCTGCTGCAGCCGATACCGGTCAAGCATGCGCACATGCAAGACGATGTCGTTGCTTGGACCTTGGGGGTGTTTTTGAAAGCGAATCCCCATCCAGCCGTGGCAGGTCCGTCGGTTTTGGTCACCGGTGGTCACCGTATTGGCATAGGCAAAGAAGATCGTTTTGTCGCCGCGGACTTGATCCAGCCGGCGCTTGAGCAAGCTGTATTCCTTGTCGAGCATTTTGATCAGTCGTGGCTCGCAAACGTAGCGTCCGCCGGGCTCCTTGCCGTAGATCTCGTCGCTGAAATTCATGTCGTAAGCCGACATGGTCTTGGCGATGGTTTGCGAGGCTTGCCCCGCCTGAAAAAAGAACCGGGCCACCTCTTGCCCGGCGCCAATCTCGGCGAACGTCCCGTAGATGGCCGGGTCTTGGTTCACGCGCAGGGCTTTTCCGATCGTCGTTGAAGCGGATTCACTCATGGGTTGGCTCGTCGGTGGAGGAACGCTCCGCCTTCACCCAGGCGGTGATGGCGAGGCTCATGGCTTTTTCAATGGGAAGATTGACAGGTTTCAACTGGGATCGCGGCACGAGCAGGGTGAACCCGCCCAGCGCGTAGCTGAAGGGGAAGTACACCGCGACGACATCGGGAAGATCGACCTCCGGTCGCAAATCGGCGAAGTTTTCCCGAGTGACGATGCCCAAAACGTGGTGATTCCCCAAATTCACCATCACCACGCTTTGCAGACCTTCCGATTTCTTTGAAATCAAATTCATAAGGTCTTTGAGCGGCCCATAGATCGCTTTGATGAAGGGGACGTGCAACAGGCGTTGCTCAAGCGACGCCATCACTCGAACGGCGAGGAAGTTATTGAGGATCAATCCAAAGGTGAAAATAAGAAAAATAGTCAGCAGAAAGCCCAACCCGGGAACGTAAAACTCGGGCGGCAGGATCCAACGAATCACCGATCCCAGGAGATTCTCCAGAATAAGAATCGCGGAATAAATAATATAAATCGTCACAGCGATGGGCAGAAGGGTGATGAAGCCACGAAAGAATATGGAATTGACCGATTTCATGATGAAACGATCTTACGGCAATTTTCAGTTTGAGTCAGCCGTTACTCCAAGAAAGCAGATTTTACCAGGAAGCCGGTGGCGGCTTCGCCTCCCACGCCCGCCTCTGAAGGGCACAGATTTGTGAATCCCCAAAGGATCTCCGCTCCATTTTGAGAATCCGTCGTCTTCACATTCAGAATCCCCGACGTTGATCCGATAGACTGATGGATAGCTAATGGATAGCTAAATGAACAGCTAAGAGGCGGGCGGCGACGGACCAAGGCGGTACCTTCGGCGCCTTCCAGAGTCACGGGTGTAAGCACACGGGTGCACTTAAGGAGTGGATGTGCGATTGGCGTTCAAGGTGACGGCACAGGTTGGATTCTTCTTAGTGATGGTGGCTTGGGTCTGCGGTGCCGCTGCGCGCGAAGTGGTGCCCGGCGAGTTCATTGTTAAGATGAAAGGCCGACCCTCGTCAGTCCGTTCGGGCCAGTTTTTAGGCAAGGTGGCCAGTCGGGCCAGCTTGAAAGCGACTTTTGGCAAACTCAATATTCATCATCTGGCTCTGCAGCCGGGGCAAAATGAGCAGCTGTTTCTACAGGATATCAAGAACGATCCAGATGTGGAATATGTCGAGCCCAACTTCATATATCACAAGGCGGACGGGGTCACGACGGAAAATCGGGCTTACTCATTGGCCGAAGTTCAAAGCCTGGCCGCCGCGGCGGCCAGCACAACCACCACTAGCCCTACCACCGGTGGCGCGACGACTACTGGCGCGACCGGCGCCAGCGCAAACAACAACGGGGCAGTGTCGGCTGCTGGCGCTAACTATTCCCAGTCCCATGCCAACACTGAAATTCCCCAGGCTTGGGCGGCGATGTCTTCCGCCTCCTTGGATGTGCCCGTTGTGGCCGTCGTCGATACCGGAATTGATTACAACCATGCGGTCTTTACTTCGACCGGTGCGATCTGGACCAACCCCGGGGAAATCCCCAATAACGGCATCGATGACGACGGCAACGGCTATGTCGATGATGTCATCGGCTGGAACTTTGTCGACAAAACGAATACTCCCTTCGATGATGAAGAACACGGAACCCACGTGTCTGGCATCATTCTGGGAGTGACCCAAAATATTTTAGCGACCACTCTGGTCCCTGCCTCGATTCGCATTATGCCCCTCAAGTTTTTGGATTCCACGGGCAGCGGCGCGACCTCCGATGCCATTTCAGCCATTTACTATGCGGTCAACAACGGAGCTTCCGTCATCAATAATAGTTGGGGAGGTCCTGACTACAGCCAGGGTCTTCATGATGCTTTAACCTATGCCTATCAACATCACGTGACGATCGTATCGGCCGCCGGCAACTACGGCTCCGACAATGACACCAATCCGCTTTATCCAGCAAGTCTGCCGATTCCAAGCAGCATATCGGTCGCCGCCACTGACAATTACGACGCTCTTGCTTCCTTTTCCAATTATGGCAAACAATCCGTTCACATGGCAGCACCAGGTGTTGCGGTGATGAGCACGGTTCCCGGGAATCTCTTCAGATATATGTCGGGAACCAGTATGGCGGCACCCTTCGTGGCCGGACTTGCGGCCCTGGCTCTGCGGGAGGCTCCCAGTCTGACGGGATACCAAATCGGCAACATGGTCATCAACTCAGGACAAAATATCGCGCAACTCGACGGTTCAATTCTGTCGGGCAACCGCGGGGACGGCTACCAGCTGGTGATCGCGGCAAAGGCCCAGGGGAAGGCGACCCCATTGCAGCCGGATTACGTGGCTTCCGCGCCAGCTTCCGCTGATCGGGCTCCGGCGACCGAGTCCACCAGCAAGGCGGGTTGCGGATCCGTCGCCTTGATCGGGAAGAATTTTATTCGGCCCAACCAACCGCCACCGCAGACTTTGATGATGATTCTTGCTCTCTCGTTACTGCCTCTGATTGTATGGCAGCTCTTGCGCCGTCGTACGATTGAAAACCGACGCCGTTTCGATCGCTTCGTGTTGAACTCGGAAATCCGCGTGCGGGTCGGCGATCGCGAACTGGTCGGTCAGATGAACACGATCTCTCTCGGTGGTGCTTCATTCCATGCCGCCGATGCGATGCTTGAAAACGGCGGCGTCGTGACCCTGCAAATTGCCGGTCCGGATGGACAAGATCAGGTCCAAGTCGAGGGCCGCATTGTGTGGAACGAAGCCAACCAAGCTTACGGCGTCCAGTTTGAAGGCGCCAAGCTCGGGGCTCTCGAGCGCATCCGCAGTTGGAGCGGTGGCCTGCGGAGGATTTAAGGTTCCAGGTACTTTTTGCGGGGCACGGCGCGTTTAATCTATTGTCGCTAAGGCCTCAGTCGTGAGTCATTATCGTTTTAGTAAAAAGAAACCCGTATACGAAGCCGCTGACAGAAGTCGCGACGCGGTAGTGCTGTGCCACCAGGCTCGCTAACACAACCGATTCATTTGTATCTTTGAGGTCCTTCGTCAGGTCCTTGCCATCACACTGAAGAAAAGAAACCGTGAAGGGAGATTCCGAAACATTCACATCAGAAGTTTTGGCGAATACAGTGCAAACGCTGCTTGCCTGTGCCACTGAACCTAGAGTGGCAATTGAAATAATAACCTTCAAAAAGAGTAGTTTCTTCATATTTCGCTTCTCCTTACTTTCCAAATTGTCTTGAGTATCATCTGATCCCGCAAGCAGATTAAAATTAGTGCTGTGACAAAGTTTCCCATACTTCCTCCTCGCCAGGGATCCAATCGCATGGGTTATCCGTTGGCAAGGCTTTAGATCGGTTTGGGGTTGCGAACGCGCTTAAATTGATTTCAGAGATAATGGTACCTTGAGTGATCCACCGTATTCGGGTTATACTGCAACCATGGCAGAAATTCTCGACCAGGAAGTTCCTGGCTACAAATGGATCGTAAGAAACCCCGAAAAATTCGGTGGGAAACCGGTAATTAAGGGCACGCGTTTTACGGTTTCATTTATTCTGTGCTGTCTGTCCGAGGGGATGACCTATGAAGAAATCATTCGCGATTATTCCGAGTTTCCAAGAGAAGTCCTGCCTGAGGTCCTCCGGTTTGCTTCTAGGGTGACGGATGATCCTGATGTGGCTGCTTGACGTCAATCTCCCCAAAGGTTTGGCTAAGAAGTTAAATTCGCTAGGCATTGAAGCCGACACCACAGCTGACCGTGGATGGCGCGACCTGGGCAATGGGGCACTCGCCGAGGCTGCTTACAAAGCGGGCTTTCGGGCGATCCTTACCCGCGATCGCCTCTTTGGAGAGTCAGCGGCGCGAGCGCTTAAGTCTTATCCCGAGCTAGCTGTCGTGATCCTGCGCCTCCCACAAGCTCGCGAGAATGGTTATCTTCATGAGTTTGACAACCGTTGGCGGGAAAGCCCGATTGTTCCAGTGCCAAACCAGATCATGGAGTGGCCTTGATTTCTTACCGATCCCCTAGCAAAGGATCAGGGGATGGAAGTTTTGCGCACTAATTCACTAATTCTCTTTGCCAATCTGATTTCTTCTTTGCGGCCTCAATTTGCCGCGCGAACCAAGCTGAATGTCTCGGTGCCGACCTTGCCGTTGCCGTCTGTGAGACCTTAAGAACGCCTGTGACCCATACCCTTATCCTGAAGTTGACGCGGCAATATGCAAGCCGGTTCTTTGTGAAGATCGAGCAGATCAGCGTGCAAGGAGATCATATACCTTGCCTCATCCGCTGCTCCAAAGGATCAATGCTGCAAAACTTCTTTCGGGTTTTGGCGGGACAAATTAGTCAGCGCGTGACCGGTACCTTCGGTCAGAGCCGAATCAGGCAGAACCAGAGGGCCAACGAGGGCCGACGCGCTGGCCGCCGATGACCGCCGAAAAAGGGCAAAAATAAAGCTTAGGCGTCTATGGTTTTGACAGTCGTCAAGTGCATCTGGGCATGAATCGATTTTTAAGTCCTTTTATATCCTTATCCCAAATTCGTTTCAATTTGGCGCGCATGGCGATTGCTGGAGCAATATTCAAAGTATGGGAGAAGTCGGTGCTCTTGAAGTTTCTTGTCTCGGTCACCCTAATCACCTCTCTAGGCCTGCGAGCTTTCGCCGCGAATAGGCCCTTGGTCCGCTGGTGCGGAGAAGTCTTCACCGAAGGCGTCCGACCAATTAATCGATCGGTGACGCTGCCAGCACCGTATGCGAAATTTGCAGCAGTACTGGATTCTGGCGTTCAGAATCAGAGGGATCTCGCACTTGTCGACCAATTGTTTCATGCCATCGAACCTCTCGATGGCGGTTTGCTGGCTGAGGCGGCAAAATCAATCCCACACGTTATTTCACCTCCAAACGGATCTATCGCTGGAGAGGCCCATTTGAGTTACTCGAGAGGAATTGAAAGGGTCAGCGAAGAGGCTGCGGAGAAAATTTCCTTTTACCCCCTCCGACGAGGAGATGGATCGACATTGGGGCCAAGTCCCATCACGGTGAAACATGAAAGAGTCCACGCTGTTCCATTTTCGGCGCTGCCCCCCCACTATCAAATTCCAATTCCTGAAATTCCACGACAAGGGAATCTATTCGATATCTATTTCGCCGTACTTCAAAATAAATATCTGGATGAGACGATGGCATTTTCGAGCCAAATCTTTTTAGAAGAGAGTTTTCACCGGGCAACAGGTTTGAGTCTTTTCGATTTTAAGGCTCAGGCACCATTCAAGAACGATCACGAGAAATTGGCGAAGGCTTTTCAAGAAGGCGGCATGCGGGGAATCTACGATCATGTGTCTCAGAGAGATTCTTATCAGCCTTACAGGGTATCCGCGCTTTATTTGGCGATTCTGATCAAAAAAGGTATGACCGATTTACCAAATTGGGGAGAAATAATGAAAGGCTCTGGCGTTGAAGAGGTGAGTCCAGGTGTTCTTGCCATTGACCCGAAGGCCGTCCTAGATTTTTTCGAGACTCAAATCAAGCCCCTCATTGGCAGAAATCAATTCACTATTGCTCTGTATATGATGGGTCTGGGCAGCAGGGAAAGAGACCTGATCACGAAAGCAGGAAAGTATTTCACAGGCCAAATGCCGGGTGAAGAAGGAGCCGCGTTTCTTAGAAATGACTTTGATGAAGTCGTGCGACAGGTCGGGCTACTCATGGGCGACAAAACCCCTGATCCTGCGCAAGTCCAAGGGACGGCACCCGTGGCGGCTTCGCCGCCCCCGCTGGTGACTCAGAACCCAAGCCCCGCGCCGGTCCTCCCCCCGCCGGCCTTCCCCCTTCCGGCAGAAGCTCCATCCGAAACATTGCAACAGCCGATCGGCTATCATCCCAATAGGGTCAAGGCAGATAAAATAGAATTGATGGGCAAATTCACCGAGCTCTTGGCGAAACTTGATAAAACATCTGACAGCGCCGTGGTGGAACATTTGGAAAGCTACCTTCAATTTGCCAGGCACACTGACGACAAGAGCGCGGAACGAATTTTCAACAGGCTGTTGCAGCCGCAAATCAAGGCCAAACTTTCTCGAAGTGCATTGATTGATGTCGCGGTGTCCCTGATTAAAACAGGACGGGTTGATGCCGGAGTAAAACTGGCACGTGAAGCGATTGGTCACTCCCGCAATCCCAATGTTCGAGATGACCTGGAGCTCGATTCGCACAAAATGAAAATTCTTATTTCTACCGGCCACGATGATCTGATCAGAGAAGCCCTCGATTCAGGATATGCGAGTGCCCAAAGCAGCATCGCCAAGTTTCACGATGAAGCAACCAATCCTAAAGACTTCTTTAATGACAACAACCCTGAAATTGAACCATTGCAACTTGTGCTTGGAGCAATTCTTGAAGCTTATAAAGATGAGTCACACCCAATGCCATCCGAGCTACAGGAGAGAGTGATTTCGATTGCGTCTCATTTATGGAAGGAGATCTCGACTTGGTCAAAAAATAAAATCGTCCTTTACAACAAGAAGATTGCACGAGTCTCCAGCTATCAATCAATTGATGAGTTGACCGCAAAAAATCCGCAATGGGGTGAATATGACGACCTCCCCGATATGGAGCGGTTGATCGGAGTTTATGGGAGTTCTCAAAACTTAGGGCTCGACTGGTTTACCCGCCCGTTTCTCGAAAACGCTCAGACTTTCAGATTTGGCCTTTCGATGTTGCTCGAGCATCCGGATAGCACATACAAATTGGCCACGTTTTCCATTGCCGCCCAACATTTACCCCCGGACTTTACGGCTTCCGAAAGGCAAGCGTTCATGCAAAATTATTGGAATACCATCAATGCCGTAAAGAATGGTTTTGCTCGCTGGAACTATACGGAACGCTGTTTATTTGGAATTGAAAGGGCTCCGAAGACGCGGCGGCGCAAAGTTGCGCAAAACCATCTTGAGCTCACGCATCTCTATTGGCGTGTCATCAATGATTTTGTAAGAATTAACCTCGCGTCACCGGATGCGGCAATGCAGGCCAAAGGATGGCAACTGTTGCGATCGCTTTCCTCCAACACCAAAGTCCATCCAAATAAGTTCGGACCCGATGAGCCGATTTTCACAAACATGCATGTTGAAGACAAAGAAAGCTTTCGCCCCCATATTTTCAAGGCCGTTAGCTATCTTGAGCGTTTGAACGATTTCAAGACTGTTCATCAAGAGCGGGAGGCGCTTGAGGAAATCAACAGAAATATCTTTCTCAATGATGTCATTCAGGAAGACGGCTATGCAGTTCTTCAGATCAAGTTGTATGTGGTCCTCCTTCAGGAGACTCTGAGACTTGGGTATTCAGATCTCTATCAACAATTCAGGGATGAATTCACCAGGTTTTCTGGTTCCGCGCCCGATCAGGATGGCTCTCATGACCGAGACGACATTGAACCTATTAACCGTTTGAAAACCGCATTGCCGATTTTGGATGCTGTTGGACATAAAGGACTGGATTTGCATGATTATCTTGAACGAGTGAAGGCGGATATCGCCAACAAGCGAAAGCAATTTTCGTTGGGTGGGTTGATCGATGGTCTTAGTTTCTTAAGCGAACCTGAAATCTTTTCCGCTGTTGGCAAAGATTCGCCAGGTGTTTTGAGTCTGGCTCACAGCTCAATCGACCTTTATCTGCAATCCGTGGGATCCGGCATCGACAGGAAATACTTCACGAGGGACTGGAGACCGCTTGTCAAGGCTCTGAAGGAAATTCCTTTGGCTGATCAGGTAAAAGATGATTTGTTCAGCTATCTTGTTGAAAAGGCAACGCCTGAACCCGGTGTGATCATGGGAATTTCTGACGACTATGAGTTGTCAACGATTTGGGAAGGCTTCAAGGTCTTGGACTTCTTGCTTGGAAATCCGAAGACACCAAAAGCGGAAGCCATCCTTTTGGATCGGTTGATTCAACCCGTGAGGGATATCAAATACCATGGTCAGGATCCGAGAGTCATTGGCTCCATGATGGGCCTTGGATGGATCTATAAACGCGTTAAGACTCCGGAAATAATCAATCCAGACAACCACCGGCATCTCGCGCGATTAAGGGATACTCACGCCTACAAGGACGCTCTTCATTATTTGCATAGCTTCTCGGCAAACAATGGCAACGGAAAATCCGCTGGCGAAATTCTGAGAGAATATGAGAATGCTTTGACCGCCAAAGATGCCAAGCGCCTTCACAACATCAAGAAAGCCCTGGCAGATCAAATCGCCAACGAATTATATGCCGCCGCCGAGGGCCTTAAGAATCTTCCTAAGGCCGGCCAACGAGGCCAAAGGGAAGTTTTGATTCGGGATGATTTGAATAAGGGCTTATTGAATCAAGTTGCGCGGGATTGGCTACTCGCGGCTGAGGCTGGAGAGACAAAGGTTGCGGCCAAATTGTTTGATATCCTGGCCACGAATTCCGAGCCTTCCGAGGTTGTTCTAAAACAATCACTTTACTATGACATGCTGAAATCAAACATCTCAATCCTGCAAAAACGGCGCTTATTCCACGAGATCAGCCGCACGACGATGACCTCTTCGTATGCGAACGCGGTTTGGAAAATGATGATTAAGCAGCCCGATCGTGAAAAGGAAGAACTGTTCTATAAAGCGTCAATGCCATACTTCACGGGGACCAAATATGCCGTACCTTCGGATGCGCTGATCTCATGGGCCGTTTATCTTCCGAAGAGTGAAACAGTCAAATTTCTTCATACTTTTTGGGAGGTCCAGAGAGATGGTTTTGCAACGTGGAAGTTCGATCCTCTGGATGAGTACGCATGGGAGATCTATTGCAACGTGGATGTTGATAATCCCTACTACGACAACTGGCAGTCTGGAATCACGTCCATCTTCGAGGCATTTCTTAGTTTCAAATACGGCCATCGTTATTTTGATCGTGATGGGAGGGGAAAACACCCCTATTACCAGCTGTTTTCCAAAGAGATGAAGCAGGATATTGAAAGACATTTCCCGCAGTATAACGAGATCGTCTCTCAGCTTGGCAAGACGTTCAGCCACGCCACATACACTCGTGGAAGGTTCACGAGAGCTCCTTCACACCGGGAAGTTGAACTGGCCATGGCGATGTTCCAGAGGATTTATGCCCGGTTTGAAAAAAATAATGACAGAATTCAAATGTCGCAATTTAAGATGCCGGAAATTTTTAAAGACCAAAAGCCGGTCACGCAATTCCTGCTCTCTCGCTTCTTCGTGCAGTTTCCAATCGGGGAGCGGCAGGAGCTCTTGAGCGCGATCAAGCACGCGAGTAAGGGCGACGCGCTTCGACTCTTTTTCTTGAACCTTGCGCGAAATTTTCATCTTCAACCGTGAACACCTTACTGGTGGCTGAAACGCGCGGTGAGTCG
>PSRN01000171.1 GCA_003176075.1 Bdellovibrio sp. | reverse complement strand
CTTCGTTGCTCGTCGTCGACATAGCTCAGCGGCTATGCCTCCTCCTCGCGCCTCGGTCTGGCGCGAAATCCGCGTCGCAAAAAGTGACAAAATCATCCGGTCGCGGCACTAGGCCCAGCGCGTCTGGTAACTTGACATCTCTTAACTTGCTCACACCTTACATTGGGAACACGACCAAGCAAAAAGGAGGTAAATATGATGATCATTCCAACGCGTCGATCAAGTCTCTTTGACGAGATGGATAGGCTCTTTAACGACTGGTCCCCGATGTCGACCACCCTTGAGAGTGGGGAATTCTCACCATTCTGTGAGCTGGAAGAGGACGAGGATCATTTCCTGGTTCACATGGATATCCCTGGACTGAAGAAAGAGGACGTGAAAATTGAACTGCGGGACAACATGTTGATGATTTCCGGCGAGAGGAAACGGGAAACCCGTGGCAACCTGAAGCGCCGGGGCGAATCTTGGGAAAGAAGCTATGGTGTCTTTTCAAAGACTTTTTCCCTGCCCACGTCGGTGGAAGCTGACAAGGTCGAAGCCAAGTACGAAAACGGTGTTCTCGAACTTTACTTGCCGAAAGCTCAGTCCGCGAAGGCCCGTCGAATCGAAATTAAATCGGGCCAGGGCGGATTCTTTGATCGCTTGCTGGAGGCCACAAAGGTCGCAACAGGCGAAAAAAAGGCTGAAAAGGCTGAAAAGGCTGAAAAAGCTGAAGGTCGGTCGACCGAGGATCGGGCTTCTTGATCTGCGGAGGTGCCGACGGAGCCGCCTCGGGCGGCGAAGCTCATGAAGGCACCGACTTGGGTCTCTCCGGTTGGGGTCTCTCCGGTGAGCGTGGGCGGCGGAGCCGCCACGGGTGTGAGGGGAAGCGATCTGCGACAGCAGCTCTTCTCCTCTTGTTTAGTCTTGTCTAGTTTTGTCTTGTCTAGTTTTGTCTTGTCTTAAGGTTGGTCAGAGGCCCCCCAAATAAATATTTGTTGTTGCCATGGACGTTGTGGATCCAAGCGAAGTTGAGGCCACAGTTGAGCAAAGTTGACGTTGAGTCCCTTGGCGACCGCAATCACTTTTTTTCCACGAATTTTTTCCCGCTGACCGTGATCCAGAAACAAGTCCGTCATCGAATCAACGCAACGCCCATCGCCGCTCGCGACCGCGAAATCAACAATCTCAAGTCGACCGTCCTCTGTACCTTTGGCGCAGGCCAGGGCGATCGCGCCAAGACGCTGGCCTTGAGTTCTTATGAATTCAGGCTTGCTGATGTCTCTGAGTGAACCTTGGGGAATCGAGTCCAAGGGCATCGGTAAGGGTTGGGCACTTGTCCCGGGCGGCAGGTTGGGCTGCGGCCCTTCAAATCGGGGCGCTGGAAGAGGTTGCTGCCCTTCGGGTTTGCCGAAAGCTGGACTGCTATCGAATGGATCTCTGAGGGAATTATTGGGCTGGGGCCGATCAAGCTCACGGGGTCGATCAAGCGGCGCCGAGTCGCCTTGGCTTTGATCCTCTTGCGGAAATACTCGACCCTCCCAGGTGTTTTGAGGGGTGCCAAAGAAGAATGGACTTGCGGATTCCCCGCTGAATGGTGAGCCCTGCCGTAATCCCTGCTCTACCGGCGAAGCTTCCAAGAGGTGCACGCCTCGCTTCTTGTAGCGTTCCATCGCCATTCTTCGAAACTCGCGGGCGTTGCGTATATGGCCGTTGAGGGCCAGAGACAGAAGATAATCGTTGGTGTTCACAATACGAATGGGAAGTGATAATTGAGACATGATTCCAAAGGATCGCTCGCCTCTTTGTCCTGAAGTTGGATCGTATTCGTAGCCGACGAGAACCTCTTCGGCGCCGAGATGTTTGATTTCGCCCAGCATTTGGCGGCCCTCTTCAAAGATCACCACCATCTCGTGGCTGGCGTAGCTCGGACCGAGGAGGACGCGAAGATAAAAATCAAGCAGGATTGTTCCTGAATAATCATTCACCAGGTTCTCATGCAGCCGAAAGAGGATGCTCGAGGCCCGGCTTGACCACCGCAGGGGTTGGCGGGTTGTGAGACTGATGTTTGCATCCATTTCCAGCTTCAGGCGTCCAACATCTGAAGTGATGTCGCTGGATCGATGAAGACTCGCAAGGTAACTGAGTTTGTCCCAAGTTTTCTGCACACTTTGAATACTCAAATTAAAGCCGGGGCCTGAGTATGCGGCCACGTGGTCGCGGATAATTCGATCCATCAAACTGCGCACAGCCACGGGCTGGCCCGAGTTTGCGCTTTGAGCCAGTTGGTATCGTTCCGGGTCCCTCACCATCATTTCAGCTTCGTTTTCGACGATGGGCCGAACGTTGAATTCGGCAAATCCAAGGCCGTCGATCTGGGTCGGATTTTGTTTCCTTTGAACCACACAGGCAGCCAAGCTTAAGAGCAGGATCAAGTGAGCGAGGAGTTGCCTTAAATTTGTTTTGGCCATGACTGGACCTCCAGCTGCAAAGAAAAGAGCAATCCAGGTGCCCGCCTGTGGACTCTTTGCGATCAACCAGGCGGGTCCGACCAGGCAAATTTTGCAGAGATGAATCGGAGTTGGGCAGTTCAGGCCTTCTTGCCCGCACTGTGTCGTCCGCGTAATTTTTCCACGATGAAGCAAAGGCCTTACAGCTTCAACTTCCAAGGAGGTGTCGCAGCTAGGAATCGGATATAAGCTCAGCACAGGTATAACACCCGTGGCGTCTGCGAAGGTGCCGACGGAGCCGCCTCGGGCGGCGCCGCCCGAGGTGCACATTGAAGAAACGGAGTCCCTATGAAAAATCACTTTGCGACACTGCTGTTTGCAATCTTCTCATCTCTATCTGCAATTTTCTTCGTTCTGCCGATCACTTTATTTTCCATTTCAGCGCGCACCACGGAGGCGCAACGCGACCTTCAGGGCAGCGAGAATCACGGTGAAATTCACGGTGAAATTAGCGGCGAGAATCACAGCGACAATCAGAGAGATAATCGCAGTGAAACTGTTTTTCATTGCTTGGCTCCAAGCTTGGCTGTCAGCTCGGCTTCCGATCCAGCTTCTAAGAAAGCGAAGACTGAATCCCTTGAGCTGACGATTCAGCGGGAAAGCTCCGGCCTTTATTCAGGGACGTTGTTGGCCGTGGGTCCAGAGCATGGATTTCCGCGCCGGCGAAATCGCGAGCAGGTCAATCTTGAGCCAGGCCAGATTTTGTGGACATATTCTTCACAGGAAGTACTTCAAGGATCCAATGGAGAATTATGGGCAATCCAAAAATTACCCGAAGATGTCCGCGGTCAAATGACAGGAGTTGTGTCCTTTATCAACGCAAAGGATTTGAGCTGGGTTATTGGCATTCAAGTGATGGCGGGAGAAACACCCATTTTTTCCTATCTTCTCCTCAAGGGAACGATCGAAGGAATGGATGAAGTGCTCCCTTGCCAATGAGACAGTCAGCCGCTGGGACAGGCGGCCGGATCAGTTGGATTCTTTAATTTTCCCGGCGGGCTTTATCGCTTCACCCTCAGGAAAGGGAATGGGATCATAATGCATTTCAATGATCCCTTGCACCAGGGCCGCCACTTTTCGGCGGTCGTGATCAGGTGTGAGATGGATTTCGTCATGAAAAGAAAGGTCGACATCGATCGACTTGAGCTGAAACAGCCTCCAGATGGCGGGAAGAAAGGCTAAATCACCGTACCAGCAAACATAATCCCTCCATCGATGATCCATGGGTTCGCCGTTGATTTTTCGATAATTGATGACCATGGCTTTAATGGGAACGCCGGTTTCAGCCGCCGCCATCAAGAGAGACTTCTTAAACGGCAAAACCCGCGATCCGTCGCCGGAGGTTCCTTCCGGATAAAGGGCGACGCTGAAGCCATCCTTTAAGGCCGAGCGAATCTCCTCCATTTCCGTGAGGATGCGGAGCCGGTTTCGTCGTTCGACAAAAAGACACCCACCCATTTCGCACAACAGCCCCAGAAGAGGTGTTTCGCGCATTTCCATCGACGTAACAAAGAGTGTCGGTCGCAGTGAGGCGAGCACGAGAATGTCCAAAAACCCCAGGTGGTTGCCGACGAGAAGAAAGCTTTTTTCAGCCGAAGGAACATTGATGTACCTTCTTCGGATGTTGAGCATCTTGCAACCGCGACTGACAACAAAAGTAACCGTTCGCGCGTGAAATTCCCTGCGCTTCCGTTCACTGCGAAAATACAATCGGCCGAGGTAAGAAATGCTGAGGTACGCGGTCACATAAAAGATAAAAAGAACAAATTTGTAACTTGCGCGAAAAGTCCGGCCTACCCATGTCATTCTTTAGAGATCTTCAAACTTGCGGCCCTTGTCAAGCGATCCAAAATGGCCTCCCAAAGTTCACCTTTCATGGTCGAACGATTGCAAAAATAAATAAAATCTGCTCCCGAGCCGCTCAATGAACGAAGTTCAGCATAAAGCTTGCGAGCGGCCAGGCTTGGCTCTGCTGGCAACAAAAGCTGTACCCCGAGCGTGGGCGGCGAAGCCGCCACGGGTGAGGTGGGAAGCCCGGTCAAAGAGGGCGTTGAAGCCAGCGATCTTTTTGGATCACTCGTCCGCCCCTGCGCCAGAAATTCTTTTATTTGGAAAAGATTCTTTTCGGTGAGGGCAGGTTCTTGAGAGAAGCTCGTTGGACCCTCAATCCACACCAACGGAATATCGGGCATGTAATGGTGTTCGAGTCGACCGGCCGACTCCGATGGCAAGGCATCCCGGTTGGACCAGCCAAAAGAAAGCCCGGCTCTTTGCAAACACTTTTCAATTTGATCCCTGGTCACGAGGCCCGCCCGCAGAAGATGGAGCGCGGAAGAATCGACTTTCACAATCGTCGATTCAATGCCTCCCTCGCAGGGGTCATCTTTCAGAACGAAGACATCCGAGCCCAGTTCCACCAGCACGTGCTCCCAGCTTGTCGGGCTCGTTCGTCCAAAGCGATTGGCACTTGGGGCGGCCAAACCCACTTGCGCGGCTTCAATCAATGCCAGGGTCTTGGCGTGCCGCGGGCTGCGCAGGGCGACGGTGCCCAATCCTGAAGTGACAAGGTCGGGAACCAATTCATTTTTTGGAACGACCAAAGTCAAAGGGCCTGGCCAGAACTCCCGTGCCAAGGCCGTGGCCAGTAACGGCCAATCCGAACTGTAGCGCTGAGCCATTTCCATGGAACTCACATGCACAATCAATGGATCAAAAAAAGGACGCTGCTTCGTTTCGAAGATGCGACGAAGGCCTGTGGGCCGATCAATGCGGGCGGCGAGCCCATAAACGGTTTCAGTGGGAATACCGACAACGCCGTCCTGATCCAGAATCCGCAGGGCTTTTTCGTGCTCAGACATGCCAGTGTTATAGGCGGACTTCGTAAAGAATGCGAGCAGGATTCGTGCGGCTCAAGCGCAGGCTGAAAAGAAGTACAAAGGCCAGGCCAAGCCCCCAAAGAACCGCCAAGGTCAGCAAGAAGGAAAGTCCGTCCACCCAAAATATGCCGTCGAAAAATTCCTGTGAGATGAACCAACTCGCGCCGATCGCGCCGAGCCCACCGAGCGTGATGGCGATGATCACGAGCAGCGAAAATTCGGTTTGAAATAGCGCGAAGAGCTCTCGGCGGCGGGCGCCCAAAAGACGGATGAGATTGGCGTCCCACTCTTGCGCCGAGATTTGACGATAGAGGAGGGCGGTCAACACGAGAAGGCCCGACGTCCAAGTCACGTACGACAGAATTTCGAGAGCCTTGGCTATTTGGTCGACCGTCGAAAGTGCTCTCTCCAGCGTCTGCTGGACATCGATCGACGACACGTTGGGAAACCGGTGAGCCAGATCGTTGCGCAGTTGCTGCTTCTCAGTCATGGGGAGAGCTGGAAGATTGGCGCCGCCCACGTTGGCCAACCAGGTGCGAGGGGCCCCGTCGAGTGCGCCGGGCTGGGCGATGATAAAAAAGTTAGGCTCAAAGCGCTCCCAACGCACTTTCCGCAAGTTGACGATCTTGCCTGGGAGTTCAATGCCCTGGATATCCAACAACACAAGATCATTCAGATGAAGCCCCATGCGCTCGGCGTACCAATTCTCGACTGAAAGCTCGATGGGCTGTTGCGGGTCGCGCGGGTCGCGAGGGACCAGTGTGGGCGGTGTGAACGGCCGGCCGGCGACCAATTTTTCACTGGTGTAAAGCTCCTGTCGGTAAGACAAATTAACGCCGCGGTTTCTCAGCCGCGCGCTCTGTTCGCTTTCTCTGGAGTCAAAGCCGGTCTGGGGCTCCGCTCGTTCGAAAGATTTTCCATTGACCTCAAGGATGCGCGCCCGGATGAAAGGAGAGAGGTGAACCAGCTCGCGGTTTCTCTCATGAAAGAACTTCTCAACCTCAGGAATCTGTTCATCTTGAATGTCGATCAGAAAGAGCGACGGAAGGGGTTCGTTGGATCGATCCATCATCTCCCGGTGCAATCCCGCCCGCAGTTGGGGAATTAAGACGGTGACCAGAGTGCCGATACTCAAAGCGACGAAGGTTGGCAGAAGCGAAGGTTTTCTGGCCAGGTAAAGGATGCCTTGAATCATCCACCAGGGGCCCCGCAGTTCTGCGGAGGTGCCGACGGCACGGACTTGGCTGGCGGAGGTGCCGACGGCACCGACTTGGCTGGCGCAGAGGCGAAAGGAAAGCCAGCCGAGGATCGTGAGCAAAAAGTAAAACCCCAAAAGCCCGAAGAAGAACAAGCTGCCGATGCGCCAGGAATTCACTTCTCGGGTGGCGGCGAACCAAAAAAATCCAAGAGCCGGCACCCAAGCGAACAAAGATGGTGTCTTCAAGGCCAGGAGACTTGGACCCATTTCGGCGAACAGCCGGGCGGTGGGAATTTTTCTCAGAGACAAAGCGAAAGGGAGCGAAAGAAAAATTGAACCTCCCCAAATAAGAAGAAATCCTTTTAAGATTTGTCCTGACGTCAGCCCCTGGCCGATTTCGGTGGGGAAGAAGCCTTGTACGAAATGGGCCAGCCAAGGAAGTGCCGCCGACACAAGGCCGCAAGCAACGAGGCTGGTCACAAGGCTCACTCCAGTGAGTTGTAAGAAGAAAATTCCCTGAATCAGCAGTGGTGTGAGGCCCAAAGAGTTATAGATCGCGTAGATTCTCACTTTTTGGTGGAGCCACGAATAAATGAGCGCCGCCGTGCCAAAGGCCGCCAACGATAAGCCGACGAGAGCTCCCAACCCCAAATCATCGAGCAGGTAGCCAAGAAAGCGACCGGCATCCTCGCCGGCCTCAAGAAAAGTCGTGGCCCCGACCGCCGGATCGGAAAACTCTTCGAGGACGGACTTTTTGAGATCCTTGAGCTCTTGCACGCTTTTCTCCGGTTCGAAGGCAAAGTCCATCGCATCGGTCACTGTCGCGCCCAGACCCAGCAACTCCGTGGTGCGAAGGGGTTCAACGCCGACAAAAACCCTGGGTGCGAGGTAGATGAACCGGAGAGCCTGCGTATCATCCTCGACAACAACGTCATCAATCACAAAAGACTTCCCGCCCAGATTCAGCTGATCGCCGACTTTCATGTTGAGCTGTTGAAGAGCCTCCGCCGACACCCAGGCCTTGAACTGGTGCGCAATCTCCTTGGCCTCCGATCGCGAAACGATTCGCCCGGACTGCAGTTTGATTTGGCCGAAGAGAGGAAAGCGATCTTCCACAGCGACCAATTGAACAAGCCTTGATTCATTCGCACCGCTGGCCATGGAAAGGAGTTGAATCTTTTCCGAGGCAATGGCCGAGCGCCCGATCAATTGCCGCAGCCGGGATTTTTCAGCGTCGTCGAACAGTCGGCGGGTGGAAACTGAAAACTCGGCCGAGAGAAAATGTTTCGCTTTTTCGAGAAAGACTTTTTGGGTTGATTGGCGCAAACTCGCCAACGTCAAGTAAGCGGCCAGCCCCCAAGACAGGTTCACGACCAACATCAAGAACAGAAACTTCATCTGGCGGAGTTCTCGGAACGCAAGGGCCACAAGGAGCCGCAGGTCCTTAAGGCGAGAGTTCACATTTCCCCCCGCGCAGAACGTAGCGCGAATCACAGCGGGCGGCGACGTCCGGGTTGTGAGTCACCAGGACAAGGCTGCTTCCTTCTTTCCGGATAAGATCAAAGAGAAGGTCGATAACCAGCTCTCCGGTGGCCAGGTCGAGGCTGCCACTGGGTTCGTCGGCCAAAATAAGCGAAGGTTTGGCGATGAGGGCGCGCGCCAACGCCACCCGTTGCGCTTCGCCGCCGCTCAGCTGACTGGGGTAATGACCAAGGCGACCTGACAGCTGGACTCGAGCCAAATAATCGCGGGCTTGCCCGTCGATTTCCCTATTTGGCAGGCGGCCTTGAATTTCAAGACTCAGAGCCACGTTCTCGAGCGCCGTCAAATGGGGTATCAGATGAAACTGCTGAAATACGATTCCAATGTGGGCCGAACGAAAGCGCGTCTTTTCTTCGACTGAGAGGGGATTGAGAAGGACGCCGTTGATCTCAATCGAGCCCCGATCACCCTCATCCAAGCCGGCCAACAACGACAGCAAGGTCGATTTTCCGCTGCCTGATTGACCGAGAATGGCGGCCGTTTTTCCTGTCGGAACTGACAGATCAAGTCCGCGAAGAACTTCGATTTGACTCTGTGCTTGCTGGTAGGTCTTCCATAAACCTTGCACCTGGAGACTCATGACGCTTATCATCCAGCGATGACCACGACTTGTCCAGGGGCGGCCTCAAAAATTGACATTACTGGCTGTAAGGTCGAAGGTACTTTTCAATTGATTTGTAGACTGTTTCGGCTATCAGCTCGTGCCCTTTTTCAGTGGGATGAATCCCGTCGTTTTGATTGAGCTCTCGGATTCCAGCCACTTTATCGAGGAGAAAAGGAATCAACGGAATGCCAAAATCCTTCGCCAATTCAGGAAAAATTTCTCTAAAATCCTTGGTGTATTCCATGCCGTAATTTGGCGGCATCCTCATGCCGGCCAGGATCACTGGGACTTTCTGGTCCCGCGCCAGGCGGATGGTCTCAGCCAGGTTTTTTCGCGTCTCGCTGACTTTGAATCCGCGAAGTCCGTCATTGCCTCCCAAAGCGAGAATGATCAAATCAGGGTGACCTTTGAGTTGCCAGGCCATCCGTTGTGGACCGCTCGCCGATGTTGAACCACTGATCCCCGCGTTGACCACTTTCCACTTTGGAGCAGGGGATTTGTCATTGATCATTTTTTCCAGCAATGCCGGAAAAGCTTTGTCTCGCGGTACTCCGTAGCCTTCGGTCAGTGAGTCCCCAAGAACCACGAGAGTTTTTATTGGTGTGGGCTGTGCGGGCTGTGTGGGCTGCGGGGGCTGTGCGGACTGCCTCGAATATTTGTAGAAGAAGAAGGATACCGAAATGAGTAGAATCAAACCCGCCATTATCTTCAACTTCATCGCGCAAACTCACTCCTCACCCGTGGCGGCTTC
>PSRN01000261.1 GCA_003176075.1 Bdellovibrio sp. | reverse complement strand
ATTCAACCGAGGAAAACCTGATAAATCAAAGAAATCCCAGCGACTTTTTCAATTTTCTCTGGGAAAGTCCTGCTCAGTCCAATATTCTTGATTTTACGCTTCCTGGTCATTTCCTCTCCAATCTCTATATTTGGTTATTTATTTTATTTAGTTTATTCGTTTATTCTTCATTTTCGTTTCTCTTTTGAGTTTCTCTTTCTATTTTTCTTGCATCGAAACAGAAACATTCTGCAGAGTTCGTTCATCGCCCGCATCCGCTCGCCCCATTGATTGAATCCGCAGACCATAATCGAATCTTAGTAATTCCAAAATGGTGCATGTCAATTTTTGAAACCTTTTCCCACGTTTTTTCTTGGAGCGTGCATAAGCACGGATGCGACTCGATTGATCCCTTGCAAAGGCTTGTTGGCAAATCATTAATGTCCTGGGGTCGGCAAGGCGGAGGAGAAGACGCGATGGGAACCTTTTATCGGGCGATTGATCAGAGCCTAATGGAAAAAGATTTCAATCCGACTTAAGGTCACCTGACCTGATTTCACACTGCAACGTCGGGATCAGCCGACAGAGCGCCCCGGCAATCAGCCTCAGTCCTGGCCACGAGACTGTCTGGCCTTGATAATATTGTAGGGGCTCCGGGGGTTCCCTGAGGACACCGTGACCGCAGAATTAGAACGGGTCGGCGGGTTAAGTCCCTCCTTAAAAGCCTCACTGCATTTCGGATCGCTGGCCAATCTGCGGGTGAGAACGTGAGCTTGGTGATCGAAACCATAATCAGACATGAAGTTCACGGGATCCCGCGTATTCACCGGCAGATCGCCGGCGATTCTTGCAAACACTCGCCGTTCTTCTGAAACTTTGTCCCACGGCGGTTGATAAAAAGGCTTCTCCCCCTTTAAGCCCCAACCAAGCACTCGATAGCCCTCCTCATGAAAACCGGGACTTAAAACCAGTTCTTGTTTGAAGCGGCTACCATCGAAAATAACAGTCCGTCCGCCGTCCTCGCAGATCAGCGGAGCACTTTCAATTTTTTCGAACATTGCCACGCGCGCACGAAGGATATCGCAAGCGAGTTGGAAGCGATCCAGGGGAGCCTCAGTGTCTCGATGTCGCGCCAGCTTGATGAGATCCCTTGAATCTGGACTATCGTAGGATGAAACTAAGTTATTTACGATATCCTTAACTTTCGGATGGGCAAATCCTTTTAGAACGCAGGATTTAAGCACGTTGTAGTCATAGTTCTCATCCATTCGCTCGCGACACTGGTGTTGACTGGCACGCAGCACATCGTAAACGTCTGGACTGTAATAGACAGCCGTCGCGGCAAGTGCAATATGAAGGCAGACCCAGCCGCAAATCACGGCCGAACGGCCTGCAGTTTGCACCACCGGATTAGAGACCTTCATGAGAGGCCAGCCGATTATTTCCAGGGTGTTCGTGCCTGCGCTGGCGTAGGCGGGGATGTAACCCACATCTTTCACAACCTCATTGACCGCCGTCTTAATATACGGAATATCAGATTCCGTTGGAATTAACTTTAGCCGGGCAATCAACTCCGGATTTCTGATCTTCGCGCCGCTCTGATCCTCCCAAATCTCTTTTGCGTTGGGCGAGAAATCAGGGGCTTCCTTGGGGTAAGCCAGAGAGTTCAACCTTTGACATTCAGCTGAGAAAGCATGATCCGCCTGCTGAGCACACTTGATGTGAAAGCGCAATTTCGCCGCATCACTCAAACACTGATTCGCACCGCCGATAGTTGGCCACTCGTTGGTGGCCTTAATCTGCGGTTGAGTTGCTACCGAGGCTGCATTCGAGATCAGCTTGCGCGAAGGTTCAGACGGCTGGGCGCTTGCTTGAATGGCTATTCCAAAATGAGTTGCGTTCACTCGAACGGATGGAAGAGTCGTGACCAGAATCACAAGTAAAAACTTGATGAGATGTTGAGTCGGCCATTTTATCGGCCTTGAATCACCGCGATTCACAGCTCGTTGCCTTCAAATATAAGATTCATAGATCGTTGGAACAGAGTTCCCCACTCCATATTTTTGCAATCCCCGCGCCATCGCCAAGTCCGTGTCTTTCGCTTTTTTTTTGAGTTAGCAAAGCCGATTGAACAGGCCGTTAATGATTGTCGAGAAGTTCTTCGCACGGAGTTCCTCCGCTAATACTTCAACTGTCTCAAAATGAGTCAGCGGAATTGGCAAGGGCTCGCTCACGAAATTCTTTCAATTCTCACTGGAATCCTGGAATTAAGTTCACAGCTGCGGCGAACTCATTTGTCGAACGGAAATTTATGATAACTTGCGCCCATGAAATCACATTTCCGATCCATTGCGAAAGCCAGTTTGCTTTTTTTGTCTTTCAGCTTCATCTCCTTGACCCTCATTTTTTTCACGCAGACCACTTCAGTCGCCGCGACGGTCGGTTGCCGAGTCGTCCACGCCCTCAGGCCAGAGGAAGGTGGCCTGGCTTTTCCATCCGTTCGGATGGCCTATGGTGAATTCCGCGGCAAGTTCGACTTTCTCGGCGAAGTCCGAAATCCAGCCCAGTCACAGAATCCCGCGGCAAATGAAGCCTTTCGCAATATCGTGGACGATTTCGATGTGATTGCTGGAAGTACCCACTTTTTTACCGGTTCGCCTTTGCGGGTTTATCCTTTTCAGGTGCGCAATTGGGGATTCCGGACTGGTTTTCTCGAATCGGCTGAGACACGGCTCAGGCTGTCGATTGAGTGGGCGGCGAATCCGCAAGTTGACCTTTACAACAGAAGACGCCTTGTCGAGAGTGCTATTGAATTCGGAAAAAATGTTCTCGCGGAAGGTAAAGGGCAGCTCGATTGGAACTCGCGGTCGAGTCATCCGGACCCGGATTTGGAGGCGAAATTGCAGGCTCTTGAAGGCTCGGTGACAATTGCCGAGCGTGTTTCAAAGCGCCTCTACATGGCCGGTCACCTTCTAGAAATGGCCGGGGGATTTGGAGTTCATGGCGGCACGTTCAAGCGTTTGACCGCCCTTGAAATCAGCAAAGAAATCATCCGCACCACCTCTAACTTGGAGAATGCCGGTTTTCTCGCCGAAGCCAATGATTTCAAAAAGATCCTCGCTCAGCTGGCTAAAGAACCCACCCTGGTCATTCCTTCAGAGAAGAAGCCCTCGGCGGAAACATTCCTCGCGTTGGATGAAGACGATAAATTCATTCCCGATTTGGAGGGGTACAAAAGCGCGGACTTCGAAGGTGACATTACAAAAGTAAACCTCACGCTATTCAGCAGATCTAGGGATGAATCGGGAAAAGAGAACTTTGTGTGGACCCACGATCCTCAGTACTTCTACCTGGTGGGATCCAGCATGGGTTTCTACAACCAGAACTTTCGGATCACCGACGTTAAATTTTCTGAAAAGCGCATGTTTGTCGAACTGACGGGTCAAAGCGATAAGACGAAACTGATCGTGCAGGCCTTAGAAGACGGCACCACGGTCACTTGGCTTCTCAGAGATCCAACACAGTATGAGATACTAAGGTTTCAGGCGGGTTACCGCCACAGCAACTGAAATCAAGCAGTCATCCGAGGAAGACACCCGTGGCGGCTTCGCCGCCCCCGCAAAAACTCCTTGTCTTTTTTCATAAGCACTTGGCATTCTTCCTTTTTAGGTGCTAGAGGCTCGTTTTTTGAGAAAAGCACAAAAATTGACCATCCTGGTTCTTTCCTTTTTTGTATTGCCACTGTTTCAGGCCTTTGCCAGCCCAGATCACATACCACTAGCCTGTCAGCATGTTCATGCTCTGGACCTGAGTGGGAGCGATTATATCGCTTCGGTCAGATTTGATGAAACAAACGACCTGAACACAGCAGGGAGAGGACACGAAACAGTTACAGTTCGCACCGGCCCCCTTCCCACGGGCGTTCAGCTGGAATCCGCGACCGCGGGCCAAGGAAACTTACAAGATTCAAGACCCCTTTGAGTTTGCGCTTCCGTCGACCGCAAAACTCCCGTCTCAAGGCGCAGAACCGGGCCCAAATCTCACTGCTGTGATCGACCCGTCAACAATGGTGAAATACGTCAAGGGAGAAGGCATTTCTCTTGCTGAGCTGGGTGACTTGTTGAATAAGGTAGGAATACTGGAGCGCGTGCAACACTCGGATAATACCGTGAAGACGCAGTCCCTAACCTTCAGAAACTCGTCGATCGCGCTTTACTTCATCATTTGGAAGGGGAAACTCAGACTTTATCAGTTCCACTCCTGGTCCTCAATTTCGCGCAGTGCTAATCACTGCGTTTGTTTTTGCTCGTTTCATTGCTTGTTCTTTGGTCCCGATGACCTTAACCTAAAACATCATGGATGAACTGGCTCGCCCAACTGAATGGTTGCTTTCGAACCGCTGGGGTTCGTTTGCGATGGGCTGTTTCGATCGCCTCCCGCGACGAAAATACCACTCCCTATTGACGGTGCGCGAACCGATACAAAGCGAATGCCTCAATGTTGTCAGCGAAGTCATTGAAGAGTTGAGACCCCAGACCACCTCAGGGGTCCGCCCCCGCCTCCTGGATCTTGATTTCGGTTCGGGGGCGGGGACGGTCGGTCGTTCGTGCTTGGTCGAGGTCGCGAGCCGGGCCCACGAAGTTCGCTGGTTCTATTCTTTTCCCTGGGGGGATCTCGAAAGGCGGTTGCTCCTGATCGATGAACCCGAGGGTTTGCGGCTGACTTACAACGCCCGCTTTTTCGAGGATGTGGAAATCAGACTTTGCCCCCTTTTTCTGGTCCGCCCTTGGCACCGCTTGACTTCGGCCAATCCCGTTTTGGATGGCCGCCTTGGCGAATTCGCCGCCGATCAACCGGAAAAGGACCAAGCCTTATGGAAGTTCAAGCCCTATGCCGGCCTTTCCTCCTTCGCGATCCTGGTTCACGGCCAGGGCCAACGACCGCGCTTCGATCAAGAAGGTGTTTGGTTCCGCGGTCTCTTCTACCCGCAAGAGGAAGAACGGGGCTACCCCGCCCGTGAAGACCTTTATTCTCCGGGATGGTTTACCGTCGCCCTGTCCAAGGGAGAGAGCGAATTTTCGTTAGGGGTCTTTGATTTGCGGGATCAAGCGGCTCCGGCTCCAGCTCCAGCTCCGGCTCCGGCTGAGGCTCAGCCTCCGGCGATGGCGGTGCCCACAAGGGCGGGTCGCAGGGCCGCGCAGGCCGGCCAGCCCACCTTGGAAGCCAAGCTCTTTGAGTCGGCAGGACAATACCTTATGAACCACCGTTCAGGCCTCCCGGGGGTGGTGGCGGGTTTCCCATGGTTCGAAGTCTGGGCGCGCGATACTTTTGTCGCGCTTCCGGGGCTCTGTTACTGGAACGGCCAATCCCAGCTCGTCAAGCAGCGACGGGATTTTGGCCTTCAGCTCTTGGAAAGTTGGGGCAAGGTTCTGCTCGAAAAGAAAGACTTAAGTCGGGGCCTTCGGCAGGTCAGTCCTGAAGCGCCGGTCAACGCCACGGGTTTTGATGTTCCTTTGTTTTACTTTCGGGCGTTGCAACTTTTGCGCTCGGAACTGCCTTCTGTTTGGCGAAGCCACAAGGATCGCTTTTTGCGTTCCGCCTTCGCGCTGGTCAAAGAACTTTTCGCCGGCACCTGGAATCCTCAGCTGCGGGTGACCAACGGCGCCTACCGGGTCTTGGCCAATCCCCGCCCCAGTGGGTGGATGGACGCCATTGTCGATGGGCGACCGGTCACGCCACGCTTCGGTCTTGCGGTGGATCTGCAGGCTCTGTTCATCACCGCCCTGTCTTGGCTTCTCGAGGAGTCACCGGGCACCGCCGATCGCCGATCGATGCAAGATGCACTCGAGACCGCCGCTCCCCAGTTCAGTTCGATCTTCACCGCCGAAAACCACCCTCATTTGGCCGACGCGGTTGATGATGTCGGCGATTTTTCATTGCGGCCCAATCAGTTGTGGGCCTTGGCTTCGCCCGTGGCTTTGCTGACCAATCGCGTGAGGAAAAGCGCTTTGCAGGCGGTTCGCGATCAGCTGCGTGTGCCGATGGGTTTAAGGACTTTGTCGCCTTTTGATCCGCGCTACCGGGGATTGTACGTGGGGCCGCAACCGGCGCGGGACCAGGCTTATCATCAAGGGACAGTGTGGCCTTGGCTCCTTGGCATTTATGCCGAGGCGCTGGTGCAGGTGCACGGCACCGCTGAAGCCCAGCGAGACCTCAACCCGAGCGTGCAAATTCTCTGTCAGCAGCTGGAATCCGGTCCCTGTTTTGGCCATGTGAGTGAAATTTTTGATGGGGACGTGCCCCACGCCGCGCGCGGGGCACCGGCTCAGGCGTGGAGCGTGGCCGAGTTGATCCGCCTTCGCAGGATGCTCAACTTATGATTCGCGTGCTGATGCTTGGCTGGGAATATCCTCCACACATCAGCGGCGGGCTAGGTACGGCGTGCGAAGGTTTGACCAAGGCCTTGGCCGATGAGCCGGTCGCGATCACCTTTCTTTTGCCCCGGCTCTTCGGTGGCGAACAGGCCCGCCATCTTCGCTTGGTGGATGCGACCCGGCGGCCTTTAGGCAAGACAGCTGCCGACGAGAGCTGGGACGAGAGCCGCGACGGGACCCGGCTGAAAACCTTGCCTATCGATTCTTGGCTCATGCCTTACCTTCGACCTCTTTCTTTGGCGGACCGGGAAAGGCTTTGGGCCGGCGGGCCAAGGGGCCTTGAAGAATTGATCCACCTGCTGCAGGCGAGCGAGCCAGGCAGCGGCGGTGCTCTTTATGGCCAAAACCTTTTTGCCGAAGTCGACCGCTTCGCGGAACGCTGTCTGGCCCATGCCCAAACTCTTGATTTTGACCTGATCCATGCGCACGACTGGATGACTTATCCGGCCGCTCTCGCCGCGGCCAAGGCCACGGGCAAGCCTCTGATCCTGCATGTCCATAGTTTGGAGACCGACCGCAGCGGCGACGCCGTCAACACGACGATTTCTTCCATCGAGCGCCGGGCTCTGCAACAAGCCGACACGGTCATCGCCGTCAGCCATTTCACCAAACAAAAAATCATCGAAATCTATGGCCTTGCAGAGAAGAAAATCTTCGTGGTTTACAACGGCGTGCAAGAGCCGGGCTCCTCTGCGGAGTCGCCGAAGGCGACGACTTGGGCCGTCGAGCTTTCACCCCCGCTTTCGCCGCCCCCGCCACGGGACCGCAAGACCGTCCTATTCTTGGGCCGGATCACTTTTCAAAAGGGACCGGAGTATTTTGTCGAAGTGGCGGCGCAGGTGGCGCGCTTTATCCCCCATGTTCGCTTTGTCATGGCCGGCGAGGGGGATTCTTATCCGCGCGTGCGCGAGCTGGTGCGCGAGCGGGGGCTCGAGCAAGTTTTTGAATTCGAGGGCTTCGTCAAGGGACGGGACCGCGATCTGCTTTTTCAACAGGCCGACCTCTATATCATGCCTTCGGTTTCCGAGCCTTTTGGCATCACTCCCCTGGAGGCCCTTTGTTTTGATGTGCCCGTTTTGATTTCGCGCCAGTCCGGGGTCTCCGAGGTTCTTTCCCACGTCCTCAAATCTGACTTTTGGGACGTTGATGAAATGGCCGATCTCGTGGTCGGCGCCCTCACGCATGGGGAATTGCGCACTGATTTGATGAAGATGGCCAGGCAGGAGCTGAAAAAAATCAACTGGCGGGTGGCCGGCCGCAGAACGTTTGAAATCTATCTCAATACCCTGCAAATGGCTAAGAGCGTGTTTGAAAAATAATGGAGTAACGAGGTTTTGGATGGCCGTGCCGATGGCGAGTGCAAAGAAGCGAAAAATCCGAGGCGTATCCCCGGTGATACGTCGCAGGATTTTTCGCTTCTTTGCGCGAAGACCAGCGGTCGGTCAGCCAAAACCTCGTTACGCCATAATTTTTCAAACACGCTCTAAGGGAGGTCGATGATGCCGGCGCTGTGTTTTTATTTTCAAGTTCATCAACCTTTCCGTTTGCGCCGCTACCGCCGCCAGTCCGTCGGTTACGATCACCAATACTTTGACGAGGCCAAGAATCGCGCCATTTTCAGCAAGGTGGCTGAGAAATGTTACTTGCCCGCGAACCGCCTGCTGCTGGACTTGATCCGCCATCACGAGGGCCGCTTTCGCGTCGCCTTTTCGCTTTCCGGAACGGTGATTGAACAGATGCTTCTCTATGGACCCGAGGTTCTCGCTTCGTTTCAAGAACTGGCCGCCACCGGCAGCGTCGAGTTCCTCGGCGAGACTTTTTACCATTCGCTCTCAGCGCTGCATGATCCGGTGGAATTCTTTGACCAGGTGGAGCTGCACCGCCAGGCCGTGCAGAAATATTTCAACCAGTCGCCGCGCGTTTTTCGCAACACCGAGCTCATCTACAACGACGAAATCGGCCGGCAAGTGGCGGCCCTCGGTTTTCAGGCGGTTTGCGCCGAAGGGGCCGACGACATTCTGGGATGGCGCACGCCTCACTTCATCACCGAGCACCCTCATGAAAATCTGAAAATCCTGACGAAGAGTTACCGCTTGGCCGATGATATCGCGTTTCGCTTCTCGAACCGGGGCTGGCCTGAATGGCCCCTCACCGCCGAAAAGTACGCGGGCTGGATTCATCACTTGAACGGCGCCGGCGAGCTGGTCAACCTTTTCATGGATTACGAGACCTTTGGCGAACACCAGTGGGAGGACACCGGCATCTTCCAGTTCATGCGCCGGCTGCCGACGGAGATTCTGAAACACCCCGACAATTGCTTTGTGACCCCCTCGGAGGCCGTGGAGCGGCTTCCCTCCCATGGTCCGCTGTCATTTTCACGCCTGGTTTCCTGGGCCGACCTTGAGCGGGACGTGACGGCATGGCTCGGAAACTCGATGCAGAATAAGGCCTTCCAGGCCGTTCACGAGATGGGTCCGGAAATCCGCTCGCGCAACAATCCCGAGCTGCTCGAGACTTGGCGCCGGCTTCTGACCTCCGATCATCTCTACTATATGTGTACAAAATGGTTTTCAGACGGCGATGTCCATACCTATTTCAGTCCCTACAAGAGTCCATATGAAGCCTTCCTGACTTTCATGAACGTGATTACCGACATCAAACTCCATATAATACCCGTGGTGGCTTCGCCGCCCAAGATTTTCTGAAAAAAGGGGGGCGCGCCCATGACGCTGATGAAGACTCGCCGTTCGGTCGTTTTTGAAATTTCCTGGGAAGTCTGCAATATGGTGGGCGGAATTCACACCGTCTTGCAAAGCAAAGCCGCTGAAATGAAGGGGGTCTTCGCCGAGGACTATATTTGCATCGGACCGAACGTCTCTCACCGCATGGCCGAGAGTCCAGCCTTCCGTGAAGAAATTTGGGATCCGCAAATCAAGCGTGAATTGGCCACTCTTCGTTCGCGGGGCATCGTCTGCCGCATGGGTCGCTGGCTCGTCCCCGGCGAACCGCGATGTCTTCTGGTGGGCTTCCAGGACGTCTATGAGGAAAAGGACCGCTTTCTCGCCCAGCTTTGGGAGTCTTTTGGAGTCAATTCGCTTTTCGGCGGCTTTGATTACCTGGAACCCGTGATTTTTTCCTACGCGGTCGGGCAGGTGGTTGAACGGATCTTCACGCAACTTCTATTGCCCCAATCCATACAAGTGATCACGCACGCCCACGAGTGGATGTGTGGCGCGGCCCTTCTTCATCTGCATGAGACGGCCCCTGAAATCGGCTCGGTTTTCACCACCCACTCCACCGTTTTGGGGCGTGCTTTGAGCGCTGAAAGCACCGATCAATCCCTGCACGATAAGTTGCAGGGAAGAAATATCGACGAGTTGGCGCGCAGTCGCAACGTCGAGAGCAAACACAGTTTGGAGCGAGCCGCCGCACTTCACGCGGATTCTTTCACCACCGTCAGTGAAATCACGGCCGCCGAAACTGAGATGATTCTCGGCCGCCGCGCCGAAGTGGTTCCCAACGGCCTTGCCCCGGATATTCCGCCGCGCGACCTGCAGAACCCCGAACGAAAAAAGAAATTCCGCGGGCGGCTCCTCGAAATTGCCCGCGGCGTGACCGGCTTCCCCTACAATGCCGCCAAGACCCTGATTGTCGTCTCCTCCGGGCGTTATGAGTTCAGCAACAAGGGCTTTGATCTTTTTTTGGAATCCATGGCGGGACTTCGCCTGCATGAAAAATTCCCGAAGGACCATAAAATTTTGGCCTTTATGATGTGCCCCCGCGGTCACGGATTGCCCTTGCGCTTTCAAGGCCGCCCCCTCCTCACCACCCACGAGCTCAAACCGGCGGAGGACCCGGCCATTCATAAAATGCAGTCTCTTTCTTTTGCCAACGCGCCGGACGACCGTGTTCACGCCATTTTCATTCCACTCTACCTTGACGGGCACGACCAGGCGATCCGCGAGTCCTATTGGCAGCTTTTGAGTGGCGCGGATTTTGCCGTCTTCCCCTCTTGGTACGAGCCTTGGGGATACACACCTCACGAAGCGATGGCGCTGGGACTGCCGACGGTGACGACGGATCTGGCGGGGTTTGGCTCCTGGGTCGCGAAGCTGGGGAACGCCGAGCAAACCGGCGTGAAGGTGGTCGAACGCAGCCGCCTGGGATTTGGCGAGTCGGCGCAGGAGATCACCCAATTCATTGGTCGCGGCTTCGAAGGGGGAACCGATTGGATCAACGCTTTGAGCGAAAAAGCGCTGGCCACTTCGGTGAAAGCCCGCTGGGATGAATTCGTCCTTGGTTACCTCGCCGCCTACGACCGCGCGCTGGAAGCGGCCCAACGGCGAACCCGTGATCCTGAGTACGATAAGTTCCGCGCCTTCTCCATGGGCCATATCGATTTTCCTTCTCCCCAAAGCAATGTGCGCGCCCATGTTCGTCCTTTGCAAATCACCGGAAGTTTTCCCGCCGAAATCCGCGAGTTGATTTCTTTCGCCGCCGCCACCCTGTCCTGGACCTGGGATCCTGACACCTTGTGGTTCTTCGCCCAACTCGATAAGGATCTGTGGCACCACTGCGACGAGGACCCCGTCGCTTTTCTGCGCCAGACAAGTTCGAACCATGTGAACCGGCTTCTCGCCGACCCTCATCTCGCCAAATTGTTCGGCGAAGTCAGGGCCGGGCATTTGAAGTCCCTCACCGCCCCCTTCGAACCAAAGGTCGCCTATTTCTGTGTCGAGTACGGCATCGCTGATCCGCTGCGCATCTATTCCGGAGGTCTTGGCATCCTGGCCGGCGACCAATTGAAAACAGCCGCTGACATGGGACTGCCATTGGCCGCCTTCGGACTGATGTACGCTTACGGATACTTCCGACAATTTGTAAACGCCGAGGGCGTGCAGGAGGCCCATTACCACCGCACTGAAATGAACGAAGTCCCGCTGCAAGCGGTTCACAACAAGGACGGCAAAGAGCTGATCTTGTCGATCGAACTCGGCAACCGCCAGGTCTCCTTTCGCGCCTGGTGCCTGAAAATCAAAGGCGTGAACCTTTACCTCCTGGATTCCGACATTGAGGCGAACGATCGGGATTTGCGCCTGATCACCGACCGTCTCTACAACGCCGACCCGGTCAAACGCATGCAGCAGGAATGGCTCCTCAGCATGGGGGGTTTGAAGCTGATCGAAGCGCTGGAGCTTCCCCTCGATGTCTACCACATGAACGAGGGCCACACGGCTTTTCTCATCGTCGGCCGCATCGCCGATCTCATGCAACGCCATAAGCTCTCTTTTGACGACGCCGCCGCCTTTGTCCGCCACACCACCCTTTTCACCACCCACACGCCGGTGGAGGCCGGTCATGATCAGTTCCCGGTGGGCCAAGTGCTTGAAGTTCTCGCGCCCTATTGCGAGAGCCGCGGGATCACTGTTCAGACCATCATCGACACGGCCCGTGGCTTGAGTCCCGGCCCCTCCACCAACTTCAACATGACCGGCTTGGCGGCTCGTTCCTGCCAGGGAATCAATGCGGTCAGCAAGATTCACCGTGGGGTGACGCAAAACATGTTCTCGCGCCTGAACCCCGACGTCAGCCCGGCGGAGCTCCCCATCGCCGGCATCACCAACGGTGTTCATATTCCCTCCTGGCTCGATCCTTCATGGCAGGGTTT
>PSRN01000122.1 GCA_003176075.1 Bdellovibrio sp. | reverse complement strand
GGAGAGGTGGGAGAGTGGTTTAATCCAACAGCCTGGAACGCTGTCATGGTCGCAAGGCCATCGCGAGTTCGAATCTCGCCCTCTCCGCCATTGTGAGGCAGGTCTACGAAGCGAGTCGTCAGGAAAACCAATCAAGACAAGTAGTTGAAACCACAAACGGGGGTCTGAGGGCCGCTGGCCGAATCTTTCGCTGAATTTCGCAAAAATTCGTGAGTATTCCTCATCTTGTTCTTGACCAATCAAATAGTCTTTCTGGGGTCTCGTTTGAACCTGCGCTTCCATCTCACCTCCATCAGGAACAAAGAATCTCCTCCTCGTGCCCATTCCTTCATTCGGAGATCCAATTATCGCTCAACCATCCCCAAGAATGTGGCACTACAGATTCTTGTCTTCAATGTACAAAGGTTTCTCTTACTTACATTTCCCAAATTGATCGGAAGTGAAAAACTTTCTGGAAGCAAATACCTTATAGCGCTTTCAGTCCGGACCCCGGACAAGTCCGAACGATGATATCACATGACAAGAAACAGGGCCTGGCACCTTTTGGTTAACGTTTGGCCACTGAAAAAAGACTATCTATTTGAAATGATACTTCAGCCAAATTTTTTGTAATTTCGTGTCGAAATCAACTGCAATGACAGGGGCGAATCAGCGATTTTACTGGGTAAAATCTGTCTGGCACGCATCGTGAATCCTTGGTTGAAGTCCGCAACTTGTTACACCAACAACATGAACAGTTTTGGAGGTCATCATGAATGTCCGTCGATTCTCACTTATTGTTGCTGCACTCTCGTTTCTCAGCTCTGGATATGCTACTGGCCAAGTCGAATTTATGATGGAGAAAAAAGACGGCCGCCCAAAATTGAATACTCATAAACACAGAAAAGGAAAGGTGAGCGACCAGGGAAAAAATGCTCCGACTTGCACGGACGCAAAGAAGGCGGAGATTGCGGCGGCGATCGCCAGCGCCACTCCCAATATGGATTGCACACTGGTCGTACCCCCAAATCCACTCACGGCCGAGGGCCTGGCCACACCTTGGATGTTGAAGGCGACCAACCCACAAAATGGACCCTGTCATCAACTCAATCCAAATCAAAGTGCTTTTGTCGAAGCTTCGATCTTCGATCCAAAAACCAATAAAATCAGCGTTTATCATCCGCTCGTGATCGACCAGGGTACCGCGCCTCTTGTGCAACCCACCAGGATTATGCTCCCGCCGGGAGCGGTCGTGGGCCTGTGGATCGGTTCAAACGCCACCTTTGCCCGCCTGCAAGGTTTTGGAAATACGCTCTCGGCAGCCCACTGTATCCAAGGGCTCAATGGTGACAACTTCGGCCAAGTTTCAGCTTGCAACGCCACCGCGTTTTTTGCGGCGACTAAAGCAGCCGTGGCTTCCGGAGCTTTGGTGCCACCACCACTGGGAGTGGCCACAACTGACGGGCTCGCCTGCCCGACGACTCGCGACTTTTTTGTGGTCGACCAGGATCAAAGCGACAACGTGCTCACGAAATACCTCTCTGATGCTTGCGGCAACACCGCGCAGCTGACCCCAGCCAACGCCGCCGCATTAACTACAGCAAACCAAATCTTTAACGGCAGCGACAACGGTTTGCTTGGCCGTATACTGACAGCCCTGGGCTGCAGTGACTGGAAGGTCACCGACGTTACCGATGCGACTGGCGCGACACTCGTTTCATCCCAAGCAATTCACGAATTGCGCGCTGACACGCTTCAGGACGGCCCGCTGGCCATGATTCCACTGGGCGATCCCATGGCTCTTCTGCAGGGGGAACCCAACAACCAAAACGGCGTTCCGAGCCCGCAAAAAACCGCGCTCTTGCGTTCATTGGTCGGGCAGTCCGCGACGGCCAGCATGGACAGTGCCCGCTATTGTACCGACCTTTTGGCTGTAGGCGCCGTACGACTTGCCAATCCGGCCAATGCGATAGCTTTGTCAGAGGCTGCGTCGCCATTTCCGGATGTCGGGTCGAATCTTTATAACTTTATGGGCGCGCGATTTAGCGGAACCTTCAGTCCTCCAGCGAATGGCGCGGGCCTTGGGCCGGTTGGCTGTACGGATTTGATCCATCAGCCCGATCCGACTCAGTTAACATTGGATGCGAACGGCGTGGTGATATCGACTCAATTTAATCTGCCGAATCCGTTGCCAGCCGTCGTGCCCTAACTTGGTGCCGTAAATTAGTGCTGTCGAATTGCTCCATGGAATTTTCGATAGGAGGAATTGTCATGAAAAAGGAATTTGCGTTCATGAGTGTGTTGCTGCTCTCAATTGGCTGCAACAGAGCTCAATTTCAAATGGGAACGATGACGTCATCCGTGGGAATGTCGGCGGCGTTGAAGGTCGAAGTTTCCCAAGTCGGATGGAATACCCCCATCGACATCATGGGGGACGCTTCCTACAGCGCTCCCCTGGGGATCGCAAATTCGGCGATCAATGGCACTTCTCTTAGAGAAATGGTCACGAGCCCATCCGTAACCGTCCGTTCGGATGGGAACTCGTGTGTATCATGCCATGATGGTCCGAACTCACTTCGCCCGGAGTGGAGCGCGTCGTTGCTCACCAAAGCCTCGTTTTGTCGACTGGCTCCGACCTTTATCGCGGCAAAGAAACCAGCGATTCTGAAGATTGTTATGACCAGCTGGTTGAATAGTGGCTGCGCTGACTGATTGTATTCCGTCAGAACAGTAGGACTGCAGGACTGCGGAACAGTAGGACTGCAGAACAGCTGGCCCGCAGGCTCATTGGAAGCTGAAGTGAACTCTGAGAGGCACCCGTGAAATTTCTAATTGCTGTCATTGGCATCATCAGCACTTGCTCTTTGGGGTGTTCAGTTCGACGTCCCTCCGTGGAAAATCCTGCTTTCTTACGGCCGAGCTTTTCTCATTCGCCGCAACTCACCACTTGCATTAGCTGCCATGAGGTCACCCGTCCCACCATGGAAGCCGGCGGGTTTATGCATTCTCAAGGAGGCGGAATTGGGGACTGTCGATACTGTCATAATTCCACCAACTCTCTGAATGGTAAATCCTGGGCGCCGGGAGTTTGGACGCACAACCCTCATCCAACCGAATGCTCAAGTTGCCATGGCAAGGACACTTCGTTGCAAGCAACCTTGAAGATGACCGTTCGGCAAATGAATCACGCTTCCGTCTCACCCTTTCCTGACTGTGCCGTATGCCATGCGGCCTCTGGCGCCGCCGGGAAATGGACCACCTGGGCGGTAGATACCCAGAATCCAGCTGACGGTGGACCGGTGAACGTCCTCGGCGCTTTCCATAAGAATGTGACCACGGTCACGACTTGCATTCAGTGCCATGCTTCGCAAAGGCCGGCACTGCCGGTCGGTTTGTCTCATTTTAATCATGTCGCAAAGGGCGCGCTCGGCGATTGTTCGAGTTGTCACGGTCTCAATCCGCCAAGTATTGGATTGACCTGGGCGATTCCGAGTCTATAGGGCGCACAAATGAGGAAGGCCTGCGCTACACTTGCTCAAAACGCGGGTCATCGCTGGACGGCATTTCCCCACCCACCACTTCCTTCACTGGGTTTGGTTCACTCGCATGTAACGAATGCTGGTTGGATTTAGAGCGCTTAAACGGAAGGACATTCGCTCCGGCTTTCTCGACGGCTTTTTCTTTTGTCTCTTTCGGCTCGTCCATGTGGTTCAAGCCCGTTGCCTTCTGTCCCTTCGGGGCTTTCGCGCCTTTCATTGATTTCACGGTCTTCATTTTCATGGCTTTCATCGCCATCACTTCATTGTTCTCTAGCTGTTCTTGCCTTTCTTGCTGTGGAGCTCCGATCCCCGCAACTCGCTTCCTTACCCCATCCACAAACGAGACCAACTGGTGAACGGCGGACGAGAGCACTTGCGCCTCAGCTCTCAATTGATCCGCTTGCGATGAACTTTCATGCGCCACCGATGCGTTCTGCTGGGTGACTTGATCCAATTGAATAACAGCTTGGTTGATCTCCTGAATTCCCTGGCTCTGCTCCTTGGACGCGCTGGCGATATCGCTGACCATCGAAGATACGGTGCGCCCGTTCTCGGTCACCTTTTCCAATGTATCATTGCACTTTTGCGCCGTTTCCTGCCCGAGCGCGATTTTTCCCCGACCCACAACGACAAGCCTCTCAACACGGACTTTTGTGCGTTCGACGATCTCATTCACGTTCTTTATCGAACCCGTCAGCATGTCGGTGATTTCCTTGGCGGCATTGCCGCTCATTTGCGCCAAATTCCCGACCTCTTCGGCGACCACCGCGAAGCCTTTGCCGTGCTCACCCGCCCGCGCCGCCTCCACCGAGGCGTTGAAAGAGAGAAGTTTGGTTTGAAAAACGATTTCATTGATGACGTTCGTCTTCGATCCGATTTCAGAGATGATCTTCACGACCGCGCCGAACTCCTTGGTGCTTTCTTCCATTTGCTTTAGAATTTCCTCATTGGTGCTCTTGATCTCATGGATGGCGGTGATCATCTCCCGCACAATCGCCGAACCGCTGTCCGCCAGGGACTGATTGGCGATGACGGCGTCGCGGGTTCTCGATGCCGAGTCCGCGTTTTGCCGGACCATCGCCGAAATTTCTTCGATTGACGCCATTGTCTCCTGAAGGCTGGCCGCCTGCTCGGTGGATGCTTCAGTGAGTTTGGTGGCCGACTTGGCGCTCTGGAGAGAGGCGTTGGAGACTTGCTGACTCGATTGGTTCAGGACGCTCACGATCTCTCTCATGTTTCGCACCACATAGCGATTGAAGAGAGCCAATATGCCGAGCGCGAAAAGTGTGAGGGCAACGCTCATAGTGGCGCCCTTCAATTTCGAGGTTTGGTAAAATTCGATCCGCTTCGTGAGTAACTTATCGAGTTCCTCGTCGGCGGAATCCCAGTAATCAAAGCTTTCCGACAGGGCTCGATTCGAGGTCTGCAAGAATTTATCCACGGGGACCGCGTTGCCAGAGGCCACGGCATTCGCGACATCAATAAACTCCTTATAGGAGGCGAGGAACTGTTGGTTCTTGGGACTCAACTTCGATTCGAGGGTTTCCAGCTTGCCGTAAAAATTCGGGTCTTCGTTCAGCACGGTGGTGAAGTCGCCCTTGATCCGTTCATAATCGGCCTCATTCATCATGGACACGAAGACACTGGCCTTAATTCGATCTTCAGTGGTGACGCTTTGGCGCCGAACAATGGGTTCCAGATCGACGACCACGCTTTGAATACGGTCTTGGGTTTGGGGTAGCGCCAACAACGTGACGTCCATCAGGTAGTAGCTGTCCAAGTCCGGATCCAAAATAAGATTGCTGGTGTCACCAAGGTGAGTGATCATGCCTCTGAGCAGGCCGATCAGGTGAGCATGTTGGTCATTGCTTTCGCCCGGTTTAAGGCTCAACACTTTGCCCTTGAGTTCAGTCCATTCTTTTTGAACATTGGCGAACTTGAAGTCATCGCGCTTACGGCTGTGCAAACCCTTTTCGGTGAATTGAAGCGTTTCTCCCACCTGACGATCAATTTTTTCCAGCTCGCCAATCGCCGCGTCTATGGATTTTTGCGTTTCCTCAAGCGGTCCTCGACTGTCCTTGTCGTTGTAGAGAACCCGCTGCGCTAAAATGCGATGCTGCACCACGCCCCTGAGTACTTTCTCCACCGGCCGCTGATAGATATTTCCGACCATTTCAAGGCTGCCAAAATCAATCGGCTCGTTCTTGGCTGCGATCATTAAATAGAGAACCGATACTACTATGCATGTGTAGAGCAATCCAAGAAGGGCGAAGCGGCGACTTAGAGACATGCTATCCACGACAATCTCCCGCGTTTTGATACGATCAAAGATCAAAAGGTCTATCGGCTGAAAGTCCATTAAATGTAACGGGATATTTGGAATTCTTTTTGGATGAATGTCCAGAATCGAGTCTGGTCCATTCCGAACCATTCCGAGGCCTTCCGAGGCCATATTCTCCAGGACCCAGCTTAGGTCTGAAAATCCGTTTCCTGGCCTGGACTTTGAAGCGCGATCGGCCGATGAACTTGCCGGGCAAAAAACAGCGTGGGCGGCGAAGCGGTCCACAGGTAAAACAACATGAGGAAGATAAAATGCGCAAACCACTCTTTTTAACTGTGATGATTCTCACTTCGGCACGATCTTATTCTGAAGCGAAGTTCAAGCCAACAAAGGATTGCGGCTCCGCCAACGTGACTGCTGGCGACACCTGTTCAAACGTGAAAGTGGAATTTAATTTCAACGGTTGCTCGGTCAATTCTCAACCTCAACCGGCTCAGAAGATTCTCTGCGAGGGAACACAAATCAAAGCCCGATATGAGATTGACGGATATCGCTACGAGGCATTGTTCAATAAAAAGGATGGGGGCTGGGGTAGCGGCGTGACTTGGGAAAGCGTTGGCCAGATGAAGGAATATGAAAAAGAAAAAAAGAACAAACACAGCGAAGCGAAGGCCACTCAGAAAAGCGAAACCCATCCGGCGGCCAAGGTTGACGCAAAACCCGCCGAGCGAACTCCTGGCGCCGCACCTTCAACGGCTCCGGCCGTGACTCCACAGACGCCTGTTGCGGCATCTCCCGCGCCCGCCGCGGCCCCTGCCTCCACAGCCCCTGCCTCCGCGACCGCGGCGGCGCCCGCTTCGCCGCTCAAATTTTCCGGCTTCTTCGATTTTCGCTACTCGACATTCTCGGCCCCTCAGGATCCCAACGTCGTGGATGCCCACTCCGAATCAGGATTTGGTTTGGAGGACGCGGCATTTTACATGAACTATGAAAAGGATCGAGTGTCCTTCGTCATGGACCTGGCGTTCCGCCGTGGCAAAACTTACGATCTCAATCCGACCGTCGCGCCACCGCACAATGAATCGAACTTTAGCACGTTCGCCTTGGGAGTGGATAAATCGCAACTCTATCTGCGCTATAAAGTGCTGGACAGTCTGATCTTTGACTTCGGTCAATTCGACACGGTGTACGGGGTGGAAGTGAATGACTCCAAGGACCGCGTTTTCGGAAAAACCGGCTTGGTGTACGACCTCACTCTTCCCGTTACCCACACCGGTTTCATGGCTGAATATGCCAATAATGGGTTCTCCGTCAAAGCCCTTGCCGCGAACCCGAACAACAAGGGGAGTAACGGCACATCGCCCACTCAGGACACCAATACTGAGTACGGCGTGGCTGCAGGGTATTCCAACGAGGTGATCCGCGGCCAGCTGGGTTATATGGCCCGTCCCATCGCCACGGCTGATGGAACTGGCATGGCCAGTCGCAGTTTGGTGGATGTGACGGCAGGCACGACTCTTGGTCGCTACTCACTTGATTTGGAATATTCAATGGTCAGCGATCCAAGCAAGAATACCCTCACCCCCACCGACAATACAGACACGGAAAAGGCTGGAACCGGCCTTCTTGCTTTGGCCACGGTTAAAATCGCCGAGCCGTTCTTACTTGGATTGCGCTACGAAATTATCAACGATGATCCATCGTCAATGTCCCTATCGCACGCCGATGCCCTTGGCTTGAGTTTGCATTACAAACTCAGCTCTGATCTCGAACTGCGTAGCGAATACATCGGATACAATTATCAAAATGTGGCCGGCACCAAATGGTCCGATGCAAGATTTAATGTGGCGGCATTGGTTTTGTTTTAATTACTTGGCCCGCAGTGACCGGACGTAGGCGGCCACATTCCTGCGATCTTCATCTTTGAGCGTCTCCTTGAACGCAGCCATAGTTGGCGAACCGGGGAGGCCGTTTGTGACCGTTTTGAAAATCGCTTCTTCCGAATCGCCTTCCTTGAACTTGTCCTTCACGAAATTTCGTGGCTTAGGAGTGAGATATTTTCCGGCCGGTCCTAAACCGTCCCCCGTCTCACCATGGCAGGTCAGACAAGCCGTCTTGTAGACCTCCTTGCCCTTTACGGCGTCGCCAGGTTCATACTTCTTTGTCGCGCCACCCTTATTTTCATTTTCTTTTCCTGCAGCCATGGCGGGCGAGTGGGCGACCAGAACCATGAGGAGCGCGACTTCTCGCACGCGAATCAAAGCAAGAACCTCATCGCCGCGCCGGCGTCGTTCTGGGTCGAACCGTCCACATTCGACGATAGGTGATTAAAATGGAGGATGAAAATATGATTATCGTAAGGAAAGCTCGCCTGGATGGAATAACCCGTCACGGTTTGATCGGGATTCGGCTTGAACTGGTCTACACGCGCCGTAAAGAGAGCGTGCGCAGCCGCGTAGTAGTTAAGTCCAAAGAATCCTCCCGAACTGTTGAAGGTCCCGTCAGGATTGACGTCAGTCGTGACGAATTCGTTGGTGATTGTCCCGTAACCAGCGAGAAGGTCCACCGTTCCCGGAATCATGAAATAAGTTAAGTACATGCGTGTCTGGCTGAAATGATCAAGCCACATGGCGGTTGCCGACTGCATCAAGGGTACTGTTCCCTTGTAATACGCCAGGGTGAGCGCCCCGATATCGGAGAAGAACTGATCGTATTGAACACGAAAGTCCTTCATGCCGCCATCCATGGGCTTGAAAAACGCCGGAGTTGGATCCGCGTTAGCGGTCACATTTCCAGCTTGATCAGCGGTTGCGCCACTGTAACCGTTGTACATGCCAAGAGTCAGGTGGGACTTTTCATAGTTCAGTCCAAACTCAATACCCATTTGCGGGGAATTGAGTGGCCCAAACGGTGTAACCAAAGTGTCCTGATTTTTGTTGGCCCTCGATTGGTCGAGCAAAGTAAAATTGGCATCATCCAACCATTGGTCAGAAGCGCCAAAACCTTCAGGGGAAATCAATCCCGCGCGAATATTATAGAAGAAATCAGGCGTTCCTTCGGCATAACGAATATCCGCCATGCTGAGGCTCACTCCGCCCGGATCGTTGGTGGTATTTGGAACCGCGTCGACCTCTGACCAAACCCCCCAGTGGCCAAGAAACCCTCCAGCCAAAGGCCAGAGTTCAACCTCGGGAACGTCGATATTGTTCGCACTGACCGTCTTTGTCCCGTCAGAAGCAATTTGCTCCTTGTAGGTGTAAGCGACGTTCACGCCGGCCGCCATGTGGTTGGTCACGTTCATGCCTTGTTCGTCGGCCTTCATATCACCCAGTTTGTCGGGTAAGTGAAAAGCCATTCGTCGATACATGTAGCCAAGCTCATTGAGGTGGGGCGCGCCCACGGTGTGGCACATCGTACACGATACACCTTCCTTGCGCGCAAACGCCGGAAGAGCCTCCGCCTGGGAAGCAAAAAGACCTATACCTATGCAAGTGATCGGAAAAATAGCTTGCGCAATCAGTTGAACTTTTAAACGACCCTTCATAAAATCCCCCTCTCTTTATTTCCCAAGTCAGTGCCTTCGGCACCTCCGCAGTCCAAGTCGGTGCACTCACGAGCTTCGCCGCCCGAGGCGGCTCCGTCGGCACCTCCGCATTCCCAAGTCGGTGCCTTCGGCACCTCCGCAGTGAAGTTATTGCATCGCTCAACATTCTGCCTGTCAATAAATGATTGAGCCGAAAGCGTTGGACTGAACCTCAATGCTCGTTGCGTAATCAGTTTCCAGAGAGGGAAGTTCACGATCGAGCTCGGATTCGCCTTGCAAGCTCTCCTGGCTCTGATTAACCTGCCGGATTGTCGCGAAGCACCTTCCACCTCAGTCTGCGGAGTCCTCCCATGGTTTTTCCTTACAAAATTGGTTTCATTGGCGTTGGGAATTTGGCCCAAGCCATGATCAAGACCTTGCTTGAAAAGAAAGTCGTCGCGCCCAATAGCATTTTCGCCTCCAACCGATCACCGGGAAAATTGCAGAAGGCGGTGGACACTTGGGGCATCCAAGCACAGACAACCAATGAACAAGTCGTCGATGCCTCGGATATCGTTATCCTGGCGGTAAAACCCCAGGATGTGAGCTTGGCCGTGGATCCCATCGCCCGGGCTTTCCGCGACAAACAATTGGTCATCAGCCTTGCGGCCGGCATTTCGCTGCGTACCCTGGGCAAGAAGCTTCCCGAATGTCGTATCGTTCGCGCCATTCCCAACATCCCTTCCGTCATTCAAAAGGGCGTTATTGGTTGCGTCGCTTCCGTGAAAGATACGGCCCTGGAGGCCGTTGTCGCCGACATTTTTTCTCCCATGGGCATGGTCATCCCGGTCAGCGACGAAGACGAACTCGAAGCGTTGATGGTCTCTTGTTCGAGCGGCACGGGCTTTGTTTATGAACTCATGATGTATTTCCAAGACTGGATCGCCGAGCACGGGTTCGAGGAGCACCTCGCCCGGAAGATGGTCGTCGAAACTTTTCTTGGCGCGGCTCTTCTGGCCTCCCAAAGTCCCGACCAAAGTCTTGAGGACTTGCAAAATCGCGTGGCCTCAAAGAAAGGCGTGACGGCGGCGGGCCTGGACTCCATGCGAGAATGGGAAATCGAACGAGCCCTTCGCTACGCCTTTGAGAAAGCGGCCCTGCGAAACCAAGAACTTGCGAAGCAGAGCGAATGAATTTATCCTGAGTTTGGGTATGTTCCCTGTAAAGATTGAGTCTCAAGGAGGAGGCTGCTCATGAAGATTTCCCCGATCGATATTCGTCACAAGCAGTTTGGCCGCGGCCTGTGGGGTCTTAACGAAGAAGAAGTCATCGAATTTATTCAGCAAGTGGCCCATGAAATGGAAAGCCTTATTCTTGAACGCAATAGCTTGCGCGATTCAATTCGCGAAAAAGACCTCGCCCTGACGGATATGCGTGAGCGTGACCGCGTTCTGCAATCAACGATACACACAGCCGGGCAGATGTCAGAAAAAATTCGCGCCGACGCCGAACGGGAAGCCAAGCTCGTCGTTGCCGACGCTCAACAAAAGGCGGAAATCATCACCCGCGATTCCCGCGATTCTTTGAAGAAAATCTATCAAGAAATATCCGATCTCAAGCGCACGCGTTTGCAGTTTGAGGCCAATTTGAAGGCTCTGGCGCAGGCCCATTTGACGCTTCTTGAACAGGGTGAGCGCCTGATGCCCAATTTCGCGTTAACTCAGAGTTCTGAACCGGCCAACAAATCGAACGACCTTTCGCCTTTGTCGGCTTCTGGAGCGTGAAAGATTTGTCATCAGTGATGGATTGATGGGACTTTAAATATTCAGCAAATGTCCGACTTCTTTCGCAAGCTGCTTGGACCCTGCCCAGAATCGAATTTTGGGTTCCTATGCAAATATGATAAACTTTAAGCTAGAACTCTGAAGGTAATTGAGCATCCGCACGGCGATCAAGTAACTCGTCTATCGTAAAGTTTCTTCAGGGGCGCAGGCATTAGGCGTTGCAGTGACCGAAGATGAAAAAGGGTTTGATTTCCCTCTCCCCCTGCGCCCCCCAAGCCCGCGGGCCCGACGCCGGAACAACTGCGCGCCCAGCAAAAGGCCGCCGAGGCGGCAGCTCAGCAAAGCAAATGTTGAAGTCACTTTCTTTCACAAGTACTACGTTGTGGTCAAATCCCTGCAGCTTTAATGGAATCCTGCCGCCCCAACTACCCGCGCCCTCTCCCTTGAACGCCCGGCAGAATCATTGAAGGGTTGATCTTTTAGGAACTGGCAAGTCTTCTGAAATGTCAATTGGGGATCCTTTTGCGTTGATAGTAACATTTTGACTCTCAACAAGTTGAACCCGTAGCGCTTTAGATCGACGTCAGTCCGAGCAAACCGACCCCACGGCGTGCGTGGTGTGTCTTGCTCCGTTTTTCCATCCAATTCAGCATATTGATCGGGATTCCAAGTATAGGAGGAGTTGTGCCGACGAACAAAATTTAGATAAGATTCTTGCCCATTAGAATGTTCACTGCTCGCTCCACGATACTCTATTCGGTTATTGGACTGAACCGCCTTCGGCGGTGGAGTACCGAAGTTTTGGTTTGATTCCGCCGTTCAATGTTGGCGTGT
>PSRN01000111.1 GCA_003176075.1 Bdellovibrio sp. | reverse complement strand
ATTCAACCGAGGAAAACCTGATAAATCAAAGAAATCCCAGCGACTTTTTCAATTTTCTCTGGGAAAGTCCTGTTCTATATATTTTCCTGTGGTAAGACCCTCCTTAAGGAGGTGATTTCATGTCGTTGCTCCATTTCGTCAAATTTGTCTTTGTTTTCGGTCTATTAGGTGGAATCCTTTATTTCGGCCCAGTTCTGGTGAATCCAGCACGTTGTCTGGCGAAACCAAGCCCATTTAGAAAGTGCTGTCTTGTAGACCATCATATGGCGTGCCCTTGCCCGTGAGCGCTCAGAGATGTGGCGGGTTACACGACTTTTTCCAGCCGCGCGTATTTCGCGACGAATTTCTTGATCGTCTGATCGGCAAAAAGAACGCTGACTTTCAACTGGTCGCCGCTTCCTTCCGTTTGATAGACGGTGCCCACGCCAAAGGTGGGATGACGAACCTTTGATCCACGTGCGAACTCGCGGACCTCATCGGGAAAACCCTGAATTTCAAAGTCTTCGTCTGGCGAGGAACGAAAGCGAGGTGGTGGGGTTGCCAGGGACCCGGCGTTTCGGCTC
This sequence comes from Bdellovibrio sp., assembly GCA_003176075.1. Classification (GTDB taxonomy): domain Bacteria; phylum Bdellovibrionota; class Bdellovibrionia; order Bdellovibrionales; family Bdellovibrionaceae; genus PSRN01. The sequence continues at coordinate 6,621 of PSRN01000111.1, read as the reverse complement.
ATAAATTTCGGCCGATCCGCCGCCGTGGTGAAGCTGACCAGCTCGGGCGGAATTTCCTTGAGAAACCGCGAAGGAGGATAGGACTGATCCTGTCCCCACACCTTGCGGGTTTGGGCATAGCTCAAATGAAGTTTCTTCTCGGCGCGGGTCATCCCGACATAGGCGAGACGACGCTCCTCTTCCAACTCATGCTCGTCATCGTTTGCCGAACGACCGGAGGGAAAGAGGTTCTCTTCAAGCCCGACGATAAAAACGACGGGAAATTCAAGTCCTTTGGAAAGGTGAAGCGTCATCAGCGTCACCGTGTGAGGGGATTCCTCCATTTGGTCGACGTCTGAGACCAGCGCCATCTCTTCAAGAAAGTTCTGCAGGCTCGCGTCCGTTCGCTCGCGCTGAAAATAAGCCAAGGCGTTGCTGAGCTCCTCGAGGTTTTCAATGCGGGCATTGGCTTCGGGGGAGTCCTCCTGCCGCAGCCTTTTGACGTACTCCGTCCGATCCATCACCAGATTGAAAAAATCGAGCAACGAATGCCGATCCACACCCGTGGCGTCTGCGGAGGTGCCGGAGGCACCGACTTGGCCAGTTCCGCCCACGCTTTTCTGGTGGCGCAGCTCTTCGATCAAATGCAAAAACTGCCGGAGGCGGCCCGCCGGTCTGCTGGGGAAAACCCGGTGGTCCAGCGCCCCTTGGGTCGCTTCGAACATTGAAATTTTCTGCTGCAGCGCCAGCTCCTCGATTTTTTCAATCGTCGCCTTGCCAATCCCCCGGGTTGGCGTATTCACCACTCTTTTAAAGGAAATATCGTCGGCGGGATTGAGAATCAGTTTCAAATATCCAAGGGCGTCTTTAACCTCCTGGCGTTCGTAAAAGCGCATGCCGCCGATCAGGCGATAGGGGATGGAGTGCAGGCGGAGCTGCTCTTCGAGAACGCGGGACTGGGCATTGGTCCGGTAAAAGACGGCGAAGTCACTCCACGCCCAGGGGCCGCCGGCGGCCAGAGTTTGGATCTGGCGGGTCACCCAACGGGCTTCATCATACTCGGAACGCTCTTCTCGGATCGAAATTTTTTCGCCCGCGGGATTCTGCGTGAACAAGGTCTTGTTCTTGCGGATGGCGTTGTGGGCGATCAGGCGGCTGGCGGCGGTAACAATGTTTTGACTGGATCGGTAATTTTCTTCCAGTTTGACGACCTTCGCTTCCGGAAAGTCTTTCTCGAAATCCATGATGTTTGAGATATCGGCCCCCCGCCAACTGTAGATGCTTTGGTCTTCGTCGCCGACCACGCAAAGGTTGCGATGCTCCTGCGCCAGCAGCTTGGTGATCATATACTGAATGTGGTTGGTGTCTTGGTATTCATCGACCAAGACGGAGCGGAAATGGTCGCGGTACTCGTCCAAGATGGCTGGGTAGTGGGTGAAAATTTGCAGGACCTTCAAGAGCAAATCCCCGAAATCCAAGGCGTTGGATCTTTTCATCTCCTCTTCATAGCGGGAATAAACATCCACCGTGATCTGGTCGAAGTGCAGATGACTTGATTTGGCGGCTTGTTCTGCATCAAGACCCAACGTTTTGGCCGCGTTGATTCGGTGGCGCAAGGATTTTGGCGGAGTGATCTTGTCCGAGAGATTGAGCGCGACCATCACTTTTTTAACCTGAGCCAGTTGATCGCCGTCATCGTAAATGGTGAAGCCGCGCCGGTAGTCGAGCAGATGAATGGTCCGGCGAAGAATGCGCACGCACGCGCTGTGGAAGGTGGTGATCCACAGCGGTTCGCCGGCGGAGAGAAGTACACTCGTGGCGGCTTCGCCGCCCACGCTGGACGGCGATCCCAGCAGCGCCGCCACGCGGGACTGCATTTCTTTGGCGGCCTTGTTAGTGAAGGTCACCGCAAGAATTTGCTCGGGTGCCGCCTGACGTTCCTGAATCAATCGCGCGATTCGATGCGTGACGACTCTGGTTTTGCCCGAACCGGCCCCCGCCAAAATCAGCATGGGTCCGCTCAGATTCTCAACGGCGCTCAACTGTGAAGGGTTGAGCGTTGACAGGTTCAACTGCGAAGAAGCGGGTGGCGACGGGTTCATCAGCGAGGTATTCATCGCCAAGAGGTCACGGGATACGGGCGAAAAAGTCAAGATTTGAATGGGCTTGTACACGCTCTCAGCTCAGTGAGGAAGCGGAAGAACCTGGGCTTCGCCGCCCATCTTTGATTCGTTGAATCATCGCTTTCGAGCAAGGCTTCGGGCAGAGTTGCGGGCAGAGGTGCGGGCAGAGGTGCGGGCAAGGGAGGAGCAATCAATTGGAATGGCAGTCGGGATCGATCTTGCGTATCGAGGGGGAACATCCTTGTTCCCTCCTTCTCTACCAATCTTGCTGAGATCATTGAGATCAGCAATTTAGCCTTCTTTGCAGTGTATTTTTGATTTCAAATTGAAAAGAACTCGTTCTGGCAGTCGTTTTGCTGACTTCGGCAAGATTCAAAAAAAAATGAAACCCACGTCCACTCTTAAATGTGCCAAAATCCGGCTGTGTCCAATCGTTGGCCAGGGGGACGCAGGCAACCGAGGAATCACACCCGGAGGGGCGCGCTCGCATTTTGCAGGAACTCCACCGGTTCAGGGGCGGGGACAAGGGAATCAGGCGATGAAGATGAAGCTCAAAGATAAGACATTGGTGATATGGGTCGCGTGTATTTGGTTCATGATCACTTGTTCCTCTTGTTCGCGGCCCGTTTCAGACGAACAATCCCCTCGCGTGCTGTTGCCTTGGATTGAAAATGGTCAATACCATTTCAGGGTTGTGGAACTTCGAACAATGGAAAGCCTCAAATCCTTGCGTGGAAGCGTGGCTCGGTTCAGCGTGGGGGTCAATGGCCCCGAGCCGATCGTGCGGGCCCTGCGGCGAAGTGACGGTGTTTTTGTTCCCACGGACCCCATGAGTCAGAATCTTCTCTCTCTCTATGCGAATCTTGAAAGACTGGCCGAGTTGGATGATCAGGTCGGGGTGGGTTACCTTCTGCCTCGTCCATGGAAGATCAGTATCAACACCAACATCGTCAACGAGAACCAACGACGACTCCACAACAACGCCCAGTATGATGCCGATCGGAAGATGATTGAGTTCACGTCATTTGAAAGTCGGGGAGACCTGCCCCTGACGGTCAACGCGGGCGCAATAGCCCACGAACATTTTCACGCCTTGTTCGACGTCTTGGTGCCATCGCCAGCCAGTTTGCAAGACTGTTCCGCCATGGAGGCGGATCAAATTGCCGCTCGGCGCGAGGCGCGTTTGCGGGAGCTCTATCGCGTTCGCCTTCTGCGCGCGATGAACGAGGGATTGGCCGATGTTTGGGGTTGGATCCATTCGGGGGATCCTCGCTTTGTGGCGCGTTCGCGTCCCGAGGATGGGGAATTGCGCAGTCTTGAAAAGGGTATCCAGCCGATTTGGACGGCCAAACAATTCTCTGATTACAATCGGGCGGAAGGGTTTTGCCCGCGTCGCTCCGATCAGGATTTTGTTTATCAACTGGGGAATCAATACGGCCTGGCTTTCCAGTGGGCCTTTGGCTCCAAGGATCGGGTTCCGGTCGCCCACGTGGTGATCGAGCTCCTACGGAAGCTTAAAAAAGACATAATGAATTTTCCGGACGGCGATGAATTGAAGCCCGCGCTCTTGATCGAAAATCTGGCCCGGCAGAACCCGCGGCAATGCCCCTTCCTTATTTCGATTCTGCAACCCAAAGATCAAAGCGAGCTCACTTGGCAGTGTTGGGAGACGCTATGATATGGCTATTTTTTGTTGTTTCACTCAACACTTTGGCTCCATCACCGGCGCGGGCCGCCGAGGCGGTAAGTCAGCCTCTTGCAGAAGACCCTAAGGACGAATTTCGATGGGCCTTTTCGCTGGCGGCGGACGTACGTTGGGAGCGAATCTCCGATCAGAGCGTGGAGCCTCGCGCGCTGCCTTCGGTGGCCTTGGGGTGGGGCGTCCGGCCGTGGTTGTTCCTAGGTGAGTATTCCTACGACGAAGCGGAAAGCGAGGGCAGCGCGATCCTGAATATTCGTCGCCGCTCCCGATCCATTCTTTTCTGGGGACAATACCAGGTGTGGGAGTTGCGACGGCTGACGCCGTTTTTCTCTGGTGGCCTGGGAGCGCGGCAGGAAAAAGTCGACTCTGTCCTTTATTCTGAATCGCGAACGGATGAAGGTCGATGGCTGGATCAATACGGAGTGGGCTTGGGTCTTCGTTTTTCTGGCCTCGATCCCCTGTGGCTGAGTCTCGAAGGAAGAGTCCTCTTTTGCGGCGACTTCGAGCCGAACCCCCAGTTCGGGACTTATCTGAGATTGGGATTCTTCTTTTGAAATTGTTCGTCAATGTTCTAAACAGCTTTGAATGCATTTCATGAGTTCTTCGATCTGAGCTTCGAAGACGATGAAAGAACCTGGTTTTCGCTTAGTATCTGATGCGTTTAAGGAGAACTTATGAGGAGAAAACCTCTCGCAAATTGGATTTGCGGTCCGCGAGGAAATCGCCTGGAGTCTTTGAAGGGAGAGATTTGAATAATGTTGAAGGTTGTTCCTAAGACCGTCATGTTGTCCATAATACTTTCGGCTGTCAGCGGAAATGCGCTGCCAATAGGTCGGTTTACTCACGGCCCTTCGTGCTTCCATAGATAAGATTCAAAGGGTGTTGAATGCCCTAGGCGTGAAACTTAGGTCTGAAGTTGAAAATCCGATCAAGGAAGCGATGTAACCGGCGACCGTCAGGAACTCTTATTTGGCGATCTTCTGGACGATTGCCGAGGTCACTTTCTTGCGGTCAAGAAGATCTTTCTTGTAGGCGTCGGCTTCTTTTTGCGTGGAAAAAGCACCGATGTTGACCCGGAACCAGGATTTTTCTTTCACTTTCGCCTCGACAAAGAAGGCGCTGAACTGGTTTTTCTTCAAACTCTCGACTTTCTTTTTCGCTTCTTCCTCGTTCGGGTAAGAGCCCACCTGAACCGTGTACTTTCCGAACGCCACGTCGCCAAGCTCGGTGGGTATGCTGCTCGGTTGTCGTTCGTTGTTTTCCGCCGCCGGCTTTTTCTTCTCCGCTTTGGTTCCCGGTCGAGTGCCTGCCGCCCCAGTCGACCAATCTGAATCGTGCTCGGCCTTGTGGGATTCCATGGTGGCGGCGTGTTCGCCGGTCATGGATTCTTTGCCGTGTTCCGCTTTCGTGTGATCAGCTTTCGCGTGATCACCTTTGGCGGGGTCGGCGTTTTCATGCTCCGCTTTGTTATGGTCATGGTCATGTTCACGCTCATGTTCACGCTCACGGTCATGTTCCTCGTCTTTTTTCCCGCTCTCCGCGCGGGTCGCGGACTTTGATCCGTCCTCATCGGCGACAAACTCTTCGGCGAGTTTCGCGAATTCCTCATCCGTCAGTCCTGACTTTTTTTCAGCTCCATTGGCGGAGGCCGGGCTCTTCGAGGCCATTTCCCTGGATTCTTCGGGTTCAAACTTCGCCAACTGATGCTGGCTGTCGCTGAACTTCTTCCCGACAAAAGTCCCTAAGGAAAAAGACAAAAGACACACGAAGAAAACAAGAACGAGTTTCACCACCACGTCTGTTTTCGATCCATATCGTTCAATGGCCATATTCGCCCCTCCGCCAATCTTTTCGATGCCAGCCGATCACTCACATGGTAACTTCGAAGCTCGATTTCGGTCAATCGCCCAAGGTCGAGGTAGAGGAACGATGAAGACAAATTTTAGTCAGAATGATTTAAAACAGCTCACTTACCAGGCCATCAAAGCCTGCCGGCAAGGTCGGGATATTCTGCTGCATTACTCGGGTCGGCTGAAGCAGGTGACGGAGAAATTTCAAGCCGGGCTGGTCAGCGAGGCTGATCAAGAATCGGAAAGCGCCATCAAAAGCTTTCTCAGGGCGGAATTCCCTGACTTCGATTTTCTCGGCGAAGAATCCGCGGGAGTCCATCCCCAGGAATTTTCGCCCTCGTCGAAACCACGGTGGATTTTAGACCCCTTGGACGGGACGACCAATTATGTGCACGGCCTGCCGGTCTATGCCGTTAGTCTAGGTTTGGAGCTGCAAGGTGAAGTTTACGTCGGTGTCGTCGAGGCGCCGGCGCTCCATGAGGTCTATACGGCGTGGAAGGGCGGTGGCGCCTTTTGCAACGGTCAACCTCTGAAGGTGTCCAATTCCAGCGAGTTATCACGTGCGCTGCTGGCCACCGGTTTTATTTCTGATTTCGAGGACCAACTCGAAGAGCAACTCAAAATTTTCTCGCTGCTGGTCCGCCGGGCCAGGGGAATTCGCAGGGCCGGAGCGGCGGCGATGGATTTGGCGTGGGTCGCCCGTGGAGTCTTCGATGGATATTGGGAACGGAATTTGAAGCCCTGGGATTTGGCGGCCGGCCTTCTTTTGGTGCAAGAGGCGGGGGGGCGGGTGACCTCTTACCGGGGAGTTCCATGCACGCCCTACGCAAAATCAGTGGTGGCTGGAAATCCGACCATCAACCAAGCGATCGTCACAGCCATTGGTCCCGACCTGCGCCCGGAAACGGTCTAGGTTTTTCGAATCAATTTCACAAACGTGTTTTGGCGGAAGAGGCGCCAGCATTGA
>PSRN01000301.1 GCA_003176075.1 Bdellovibrio sp. | reverse complement strand
CCCAGGTGAGAGCCCCGCCATAACTGATCCCCACCAGATGAACTTTTTGGTTCGGTGAACTCTCCAGAATAAACTGCCGAATCTCGTCGACCTGTTGACCAAAGCGTCTCTTCTCCCGTCCCAAAGTCAGATGGCCTAAGTTCGGCAGGACCACCCGATAATACTTGGCCAGCAGCACCTTTAAAGGCTCCCATTGAGCCACCGTCCCGGCGTAGCCGTGAAGAAGGATGACGGTCTCACCTTCGCCCATCTCGCGAAAGGCAACTTTTACGTCCATAAAAACTGATCGACAGATTCTCGCCGGGACTGCAGTGAAATCGACTTTGACAGCTTTCCGATGCGCCAGGTACGTTTGGATTTCTGAGTAATTAAATTCACCCCGACCAAGGTGAGTCAAGAGGTCCAAGTGGCACGACCAAGATATATGTCATGGATATTGCAGGCAGAGAGCGATATGAGAGCTGTGACGGACTTGATTAAGAATGGCCACTTTGCACAGGCCTGCTTTAACGCTCAACAGGCGGCGGAAAAGGCATTGAAGGCATTGGCGTTCTTTCGTGGGTCTGAACTAGTTAAATCCCATTCTATAACTACTATTGCCAAGGACCTGGGGATCAATGGTTTGCTTGCCACTTACGCTGTGAAATTGGATTTGTTTTATCTTGCGGCCCGGTATCCCGATGCGCTTCCAGAACATGCTGTTCCGTCTGAAAGTTTCGACCTCAATATTTCTGATGAAGCCTTCAAAATGGCACAAGCTTTTTTGAATGAAGTAAAGAAAGAAATAATGAAGTGACGTCCCTTTATCGTAGCAATTCAGCTTTTGTCCTGAGCCCCGAACGTCTCGAGACGGTACTTGCCGAGATCACGCGTCGCTTGCAAGGACGTGTTCGCGAAGCTTACATCTTCGGTAGCGCAGCTACTGGGACTGCTTCTGCAGATAGTGACATCGATTTGATTCTCGTAAAAGACGAGCCTGGAAGGCCATTCATTCAGCGGCCGCTTGAGTTCATCGATCTGTACGAAGTTTATCCGAATCTGGACATACTCGTTTATACCCCTCGCGAATTGGACGAGCAACTTTTGGACTCGGCGTTGGGTTTTTGGAAATCGGTGCGGTTTTCCATGAAGCGGATCGTTTAGCCCCTTTGAAATCACTACAATAGATTTTTCGACGAGAGCCTGCTATTCGGGCCAGCACCTTGGAGGTTACTTCGTGATAGCGAAAGCTTGGATCGCCCTTCTGTTTGTTTTCGTCGGGGGTGGCATCATCTCGACGGCCTACGCAAGCAGCGTCTATGACAACCTCGAATATTATGCGGGTGAAGTGGCTTCATCGGAGAAACAGGCCTTGCTGAAGGTTCTCTTTTTGGGCCTCGATGCGCTCACCCCGGAGGAGAGAAAAAGCCTCCACGTTGAAGATGATCTTGACACGATTCGCATTAGACCAGCAAGCAACGACCTTAACTCTCTTTTTGTGATCGAAGAACCAGTCCAAAAACCAAAGGATTCGGGAGCGAGCGAGACTGAGGAGTCACGTGGATATGTGAACCGAAGTGTCGCCAGGGGTTTGGTTGTGGACGTTCTCGACCCTACCGACGACCGTGGGAGATGGGACAGGGAACGCGCAATTTGGCTTCGCGATCTTTTGGAAGAAACACGTCGCAAGCATCCCAGCCGTCTTCGCGTCTTGGATCCTGGATTGATGGGACCTTTCGCCAATTTGCTCCTTCATCGGGATCTTGAACCGGAAGATCGGCGAACCGCTTTCGCAATTTATTTTCTTTATCTTGAAGGCGCAGAGCTGAACAAATTTGACTTTTGGGAGTGGGGACCAGCTGCCGTGCGGTTCCCTCAGCAGATCATGAAGATTTTGCAGCAAACGACGGGAGTGCTCGACGAAAGGAAGGTGTTTTCCTATTTGCTGTTTACGGTGGCCGCTCTTTTGTCTCACATCGAAGACCTTGAGTTATCTGGCCAAGCCTTTGAGCGTTGGAATTCGACTTCGAAGATGATGGGATGGATCAGGGGGTCTTACCTTGTTCTTTATCATCTTTACTCTCACCGCAGGTTTACTGAACTGGAAGCTGAAAATCCGAAATTGGCGGACCTCTTGCCTGAATTCTTCCGTCGCGCGACCGCTTTCATTCCAGCAGCTGCGAAGGGACTAAACCAGGAGGACTTTCACCAGGCCATTTTTCAGCTGAGGCAAATGCAAAAGGAAATCCTGAATAGCAGTTATTTTCTTGAGAATCTGAATCTTCCGAAGGATTTCCTCGAAATTCTGGCCGCCAGAGACTCGAACATGACCACTAAAGCGAGGGAATCCGGTCCTCTCCAATGTTCAAAGGTCAACTAAACCATCGTGCATTTTTAGGGCACAACCTCGATTACAGGACGGAACCACCGCATTAGCCTGCATGGAGTTAGCGGCAGGAAATGCTCACCTCTTCAGGATTGTAGATGCCGCCAGCGATGAGTCCCACCAGCACTTGCAGTGGACCCGTCCGGGTTCTTACGGCACTCCAACCGTTGGAGCAGGCAGCCTGCAAATTTACCGGGGTGGAAAACTCAATGAGTCTTAAAACCCCGATGTGGTGCCAGGATTCTTGTTCGTAAGTCATTTTAGCTTGCGAACCCTCAATGAAATTGACGGTCGAACAACCAGCGGTGAGCAAGAGGAGACAGAAGAAGATCAGCGAGCGTGGGCGGCGAAGGCACTGACGTGTTTTCATGAGTTGCGGCCTCCTTGACACCATACTTTGACTGTCTTCGGCGTATAGATACCGATCGTTATGATCGCCAGGAACGAGTCAAGAAAGGTGTTTTGAGTTTGCATTTGGATCGGCGGACCGGAGCAAATTTTCTGCACGTCGACCGTCTCTTCACCAACGATGCCCAGAAGGAAAAAGGGCTTCGAATCCTTATAGGTTGGTTCCGTGCTGACAACCGTGGTCTTCCCCGGGGGTGAAATTGTGACGGTTGAGCAGGCCGCAAACATGAGCGCGCTAACGCCTAACGATATTATTTTTATCATGGCTATCGATCTCCGTGAAATCAGGTTGTCACGAGTCGATGTGAGCGGCAAAAAATTTTCCCAGATCCCGACCTAGGGTTTGTGAATAGCACCGGGACTGAGAAACCATTCAAAAGTCTCTTGACCGGTTGCTTAGCGGTTGTTTCGCTTGCCCTTCGCCGACGATTCTGTCGACGAAGGAGGCGTACCCGCTTCTTGCAGGAGCAAGGTGCCCTGGACGGCCTTGGATTCAAAATTTCGATCGGCGACTTGAAAGCCTCTGACCTTCTTGGCTGAGACCTCGTCCTTGGTCAGATGCTCGGTGATGTCCAAACTGATATCTCCAAAAGCACGCAGCTGGCAGGCCAGCCGCCGCCCATCGATGTAGTAACTGGTCCCGATCAATCCCAGCTCGCTTTTGGTCGGCGGGATCACATTGTTTTCGCCCGCCAGCAACTTGACCCGGCACTCGGCGCAGCTCGGTGTTCCTTTGCACAGGCTCTTCAACTCAATCTTGTTTTCCATGCAAATCTGCAGAACCGTCTTGTTGGGGTCTCCCGCAATTTCAGTCCCAATGGGGTGCAACTTGATCTTCATCTGACTTTGATCCTCGCGAATTTCCGCTTGCCCGCCTTGAGAAGCCAAGTGGTCCCTGAATCCAATTTGATCTTCATTTTTTCATCTTCCACTTTTTCCTGGTTGAGTTCGACGCCCCGGCCCTGGATCAGCCGGCGGGCCTCTCCGTTGGAAGAGGTGAGACCCAGTTGCGTGAGCAGCTGGCAAATGCCGACTTCGCCGGCCGCCAGTTCATGCAATGGAATCTCGTCGGGGAGCCCTTTTTCCACGAACATGCGATTGAATTCTTCCTCCGCCGCGTGGGCTGCGGCGTGAGAATGAAATCGTTCGATTAATTTCTTGGCCAGTTCAACCTTCAATCCCCGCGGGTGAAGTTCCCCGGACGACATTTTGCGCTTCATCGTTTCAACCTCAGGCCCCGTCAGGTCAGTGAGGAGCTCGTACCAGCGGATCATCAGGGGGTCCGATATTCTCATGGTCTTGCCAAACATTTCCCTCGGCGAATCGACGATGGAGATGTAATTATCCAGCGACTTCGACATCTTATTCACTCCGTCGATCCCTTCAAGGATCGGCACCGTCAGGACCACCTGCTGCTCCTTAAGTCCATAGGATTTCTGAAGTTCCCTTCCCACCAGCAAATTGAATCGCTGATCTGTCCCGCCGAGTTCCACGTCGGACTTGAGATGAACACTGTCGTAGCCCTGACAGAGAGGATAAAGGAATTCATGGATGGAAATCGGCACCTGCGATTGGAATCTCTTGGTGAAATCATCGCGTTCGAGCATGCGCGCCACCGTGTACTGCGCGCTCAGACGGATAAAGTCCGCCGGCCTGAGCTGGCCCAGCCAATGAGAGTTGTAAACAATCTGTGTCTTCTCAGGATCGAGGACCTTGAAGATTTGCGCCGCGTAGGTTTGCGAGTTCGCCTCGATTTCCTCCGGCGACAAAGGGGGTCGCGTTTCGTTTTTGCCCGTCGGGTCGCCGATCATCGCCGTAAAGTCACCAATCAAAAAGTGCACGTGGTGACCGAATTTTTGAAATTGCCTGAGTTTGTTGAGGACCACGGTGTGTCCGATATGAAGATCGGGCCGCGTCGGATCGGCGCCCAGTTTGATCAAGAGAGACTTTTTTTCGCGAAAGCTCCGTTCGATCTTATGGCGCAAATCAGACTCCAGAAGCAAATCGACGGCACCCCGTTTGAGCTCATCGAATTGTTCTTGCGGCGTCGCCGAGGACATCATTGCGGAAGACGTCATCGCGCTATCTCAACGGACCTGGTTTCCCTGACCACAGCGACGCGAACCTGCCCCAGGTGCGGCAATTCGCGCTCGATCTTGCGGACAATATCACGTCCGAGCATTTTGGATTGATCGTCAGTGACCTTTGAAGCTTCGACCAGCACCCGCACTTCCTTACCCGCCTGCACGGCGAAGGTTCGCATCACACCGTCAAAACTGTTGCCGATGCTTTCAAGCTCCTGCAAGCGGTGAATGTAATTGTCCATTCCCGGCCGCCGCGCCCCGGGGCGGGAGTTGGACATCAAATTGGCCGCCTGAACCAGGTGGGCGATCACGGTGTTCGGTGATTCCTCGTTGTGGTGGGCCCGAATGGCGTGGCAAATGGCTTCGGGCTCGCCAAACTTGCGCGCGAAATCCGCGCCCACGATGGCATGGCTGCCATCAACGGTGTGATCAATGGCCTTTCCAATATCATGGAGAAGCCCCGCTCGACGCGCTTGTTTCACATTGGCGCCAAGCTCAGCGGCCATCAAGCCCGACAGATAGGCCACCTCGAGACTGTGATTGAGCAGGTTTTGGGTGTGCGAGTGACGGTACTTCAGGCTGCCAATGGCCCGCAGGACTTCATTGTGCATTTGGCCGATTCCCAGCTCCACCACGACCTTGTCGCCCTCGTCGCGAAGATCCTTCTGCAACTCGACCTTCATTTTCTCGACGACTTCCTCGATGCGCGCCGGATGAACCCGGCCGTCTTCCATCAGTTTTTCCAGCGTTCTCCGTGCCAGCTCGCGGCGAACCGGATCAAAACCCGAAATCACTACAGCTTCAGGAGTGTCGTCGACAATCAGGTCCACACCGCACAGCGATTCAAGCGTTCGGATGTTGCGACCCTCGCGACCAATGATTTTTCCCTTCATCTCCTCGTTGGGAAGGGCCATCACGCTCACCGTCCGTTCGGAGGTGAATTCGCTTGCAAATCGGGCGACCGCCACGGCGATGACCCGCTTGGCCCGCCGGTCCGCTTCCTTCTCGGCCTCGGCTTCAATGGCTTGGATTCGTTTGGCCACCACCGCCTTGGCTTCGGACTCCACGGACTGCAGGAGTTCCCGTCGCGCCTCCTCAACCGTCATGGCTGAGACGCGGGAGGCTTTTTCTTTGATCTCATGATATTCTTCCTCAATCTTTTTTTCCAGGCCAAGGATGCGAGTTTCGCTGAGGCCGAGCTTTTCCTCTTTATCCTTAAGTTGGCGGTGCTGGCGCTCCAACTCCTCGAGCTTATTCTTTTGCTGATCGTCGACTTCCTTCAGACGTCGCTCCAGTTGGGATTCCTTGTTCTTGAGCTGGCTCTTTTGCTTTTGAATCTCAGTCTCAGCATTCTTGCGCGCCCGCGCCTCAAAATCCTTGGCTTTGTTTTTCGAGTCGCGCTCGATTTTCTGCGCTTCTGATTTTGCTTTATTGATGATCCGCTCAGCTTCGGCCTTGGCGGATTTTTTGTTGGCCTCGTCCTGGGCTCGTTTGACAAAAAAGACGGCAAATCCACCCATCAGCAACGCCGCCAATGAAGACAAAATGACTTCCATTTATAAACTCCTTTCACTCTCTGAATGCCCGTGGCGGCTTCGCCGCCCACGCTGCCCATAGCGGCTTCCCCCCCC
>PSRN01000280.1 GCA_003176075.1 Bdellovibrio sp. | reverse complement strand
CATAACAAAGTCTTATCCAAGGGCGGGTCCAGGTTCACTTATCCACAGAAACACCACTAAAAATAGAAAGATCCTGGTTGCCGCCCTAATGATTGTGTAATTACCCAGTGATTGGCTGGTCTCTTTCCTTCTTATTGCCCGCTACTTATTTCCTAAGGCCTTACTAGAAGACGGTACGGCGGGTGCTGACGATACAGCGGTGGGGGAAAGGGCATTGGCCGCGGAGGCACTGGACGGTCCAGGCGCGGCTCGGGTGATCGTGCCCACCAACATGTCGGGGCTGTTGAAAGGGGCTGGACCATCCGATGGAAGTGAAGCAAAAACCAAATTAGCTGTATTGGCCTCCGTGGCCAGTTCTCTTTGAGAATCCTCGCCCCGTGGTTTGTCTTTCCGGCAGGGTTGGTTGGGGTCGCCTGCAGCGACTTGGTTACACGCGCTGGCCTTAATAACCTTTTCGGAGGCCATACCCTTTTCAGCAGGAGCCGCTTTTGTCTCCTCGTCGGCCCGGGCTGGCAAGGGCAGATCAGCCAGGACGCTCGTTCCGCTCATAAAAAGCATGAATCGTAACATGAATCTTAAAATGAGGCGCCTCACAGGTACTCCTTTACTGAGTATACACTTCGGGAGTCGCCGGTGAAAGAATTTCGAGAAGGTTGTTAAAAATGCTCGCCACTTGCATCGCCACCGAACCCCCTTCTCCGCTATTGACCTTGTCGATTTCGCCCGTGCCCTTATAACTTACCTTGATTGTTCCCAATCCTGGCCGAGTGATGACCGAAGGCTTGCCAAAGCGCTCCTCGTACTCAACTTTCATAATTTTCTTGGCTTGATCCAACATGGTCTTGACCCGGCCGCGATCATCGTAAGTCATGGTGACCTTCTGGCCATCGGAATTCCTCGCCAACGAGATATTGCCGTGCTTATCGTATTCAAAGAACGATTCTTTTGAGCTGACTTTCTTCCCCTTGGCGTTCAAAAAAGTGGTGGTCACTTCGGACACTTTGTTGAAACGCGTTTCGTATTTGAACAGTTGCCGGATAGCCGCGGAGCTCTTGATTTTCACCAGCCCGTTTGGGTAATACTCATAATTGGTGGCGTCGGCGTTTCGTCGAACTGAAATCGGTTTGCCGAATATTTCGTGGTAGAGAACCTCCGTCACATTGCCGTCCACGGTGGAGACCACTTTCTGCAAATAAATCTGGCCGTCCGATCGTTTCTTGTGGACGAATTCGTGCTTGCTCTCGGTGACGACCTGGGAGTTGCACACTTTCTTGACCGTGGACCAATAGTGTAATTTGGGTTCCGCCGGATCCATTTCATAGGCGTAATCCTCGACACATTTGTCGCGGTCGAGGAAGCGGATGACCCAATCTTTTTCCTTGTTGTAATCAAGTTTGACGAAGGTCTTGTCCGGATAGGTCACTTTCGTGAGATTGTGTTCGTCGTCGTAATCGTAGGTGTAGACGTTTCCCCATTGGTTCTTGACGCTGACCAGGTCAACGAGTCCCTCGAATTTGTATTCCGCGTTGGCGTTGGGGCCGTTGATGGTTTTGACTTTCTTGTTGTTGTAGTACTTGAAGCTGAATTTTCGGCCGTTGTTGTCGGTGATTTCCTGGAGCGCGTCCTTTTCGTAGTCCAACTTGAGGAAATTTCCCGCCGAATCCGTAAGTTGAGTCAATTTTCCGTCTCGATTAAAGCGCATTTGGGTTCCGCCCGGCATCTTTCGCGTAAAGACCCCTTTGGCGTAACTGAAGGATTCAACTTCCCGGCCGTTGGCGAGATACTGGACTCCGTCCTTGGGTTCCACCCTGATTTTAAATTCGTTGGCGTACCTGGTCCGCAGCTTATGATTGGTGATCAAATCCTCAGCGAGGTTGTGAAGTCCCTTGTCGTCGAATTTCTTACTTTCCCTCAGTTTCGGTATGATCTGATTGATCGTGTTGTCGATGTCCTTGCGGCTTGACTCATGGGCCATGTAAAGGACCTCTTGGCCGGCCCCGCATTCAGTCAAACGAATGCTGCCTTCAGGGGTCACTTCAATCTTGGTCTCGAAGCTGGAGCACCAGCCGAACCCGAACATGCCCTCGTAAAGCGAGCGGCTGTTGTATGTTCGTTCGATTTTCATTTTGAACTGGTTGGCGGCTGAAGGAAGCTCAATGTCTGTCCATGATTGGGCATAATTGGCCGTCTTCATGTCCACCAGGGCCATGGCGGACGGAGACCAGAAGACCAGACCGCTCCACAGCCAAAGACCGGCGAAAACCGACAAACAATATTGCATCATCCGTGACACTCCACCCGTGGCGTCTGCGGAGGTGCCTGAGGCACCGACTTGGGCGGTGCCGCCCACGCATCCGCAAATTCGTTACACCTTAATTGTAACAACTCTTCGGATCGCAATACCACCGATAACTATGAGAACCAGCATGATCAAAAGAAGGATTATTCCCAAGGTCGAGGTGAACATCGGGGTGATGTAGCCGGGGTCCACGATATAAAACATCGTGATCAATCCGATGGGCACCATCGATACGATAAAACCCTGCATGATTCCTTGCGCGGTCATCGCCTCGATTTTTCGCTCCACCTTTTGCCGTTCGCGGATCGTCACGACGATGGTCTGGAATGTTTCAGCGAGATTGCCACCGGTTTCCTTTAGAATATTGATGGCGGTAACGAACATCTGCACGTCGGCCTTGGGGATCCGTTCTCCGAGGTCAAGCAAGGCTTCCTCCACGCTGCGGCCAATGCGAATTTGGCTGAGGGCCAGGTTGAATTCCTGGGAAATGGGATTGGGCATGTTCTCCACGACACGGTCCATGGATTGCGTGACGGAGAGGCCCGCCTTTACGCCATTGGCCATGATGGTCAGCGCATCCACCATTTGATCGACAAACAAATTGCAGCGCTTTTCCCATTGGCGTTTGATCAACAGCAAGGGGATATTCCACATGCCGACCGTCACCGCTCCGGCGACGATCAAGCCGAGGGTGGCGCGGGGCCAAAGAAGAAGAAAGAAGATCACTCCAAGACCCAAACTCGCGAGAAGTTGCAGCGCGGTCACCCTGTTCGACTCGGCCGTGACGTGCATCATATCGAGGTAACGGAGCATTTCGTCGCGGGTGAAGGTCATGCGCGAAAGAAAGCGCCCCAGGAGCCTGTCGAACCATAGAAACACGACGACGGTGACGCAAATCCCGATCAGGGGCAGTGCAATCCAGGGACTGGCAAGCACTGCGGAGATGCCGAAGGCACCGACTTGGGCGGCTGAATCGTTCACGCTTTTCCTCCCGCGCTTCCGGTTTTTTTCAGGTTGGGCAGGCTGGCGGGCATCAGCGACGCGGTCTTGTTGACCGCCGCGGCGGCCGGTTTGGGCGGTTCATTGGAGAAGATATCACGTGGGATGATGACGCCCTTTTGTTCCAGTTTCTCAATGAAGGTGGGGATAAGTCCCATTGCTTGAAAGACACCGACGATTCTTCGGTTCTTGTCGTATCCCGTTTCCTTGAAGCGGAAGATCTCCTGCATGGTGACCGTGTCCCCCTGCATGCCGACGACTTCGGTGATGCTGGTGACTTTGCGGCTGCCGTCGGAGAGCCGTGAAATCTGCACGATCAGTTGCACGGCGCTGGAGATTTGCTCGCGGATGGCGCGAACCGGAAGCTCCATGCCGGCCATCAGACAGAGGGTTTCAAGGCGCGAGATGCACTCGCGCGGACTGTTCGCGTGGGTTGTCGTCATTGAACCGTCATGACCGGTGTTCATGGCTTGCAACATATCGAGGGCGGCGCCGTCCCGGGTTTCACCGACGATGATTCGATTGGGCCGCATCCTCAGCGAGTTGCGGACCAGATCGCGAATCGTCACCGCGCCTGTCCCCTCCATGTTGGCGGGGCGGGGTTCAAGCCGCACCACGTGTTCCTGTTGCAGTTGCAATTCAGCCGCGTCTTCCACCGTGACGATCCGCTCACTTGAAGGAATAAATGTCGAAAGCATGTTGAGCAGCGAGGTTTTACCGGAGCCGGTTCCGCCCGAGATCACCACGTTGAGCGCGTTTTCAACACAAATGCGCAGAAAATCGACCATCGATTTGGTCATCGATCCCCATTCGATGTAACGTTCGGCAGTAATACCGCCTTTTTTGAATTTTCGAATGGTCAAGGCGGGGCCATCGATCGACAAAGGCTCGATAATGGCGTTGACGCGGCTGCCGTCTTTCAGGCGCGCATCGACATAGGGATTTTTCTCGTCAATTCGGCGGCCCAGGGGGGTGACGATCCGCTCGATGACGTTGCGCAAATGGAGGTTCGAGGTGAAAGTGACCGGCGTCATGATCAACTTCCCCGATTTTTCGATAAATATTCTCCGGTAGCCGTTGACCATGATTTCGGTGACCGCCGGATCGGCAAGAAGATCCTCCAGCGGGCCCAAACCGAGTGCTTCTTCCAAAACTTCTTTAATGATTCGTGAGCGCTCATCGCGCGCGATCCCCTGCGCTTCTTTATCGATAATGGTGGTGATGGTCGCGAGTGTTTTTTGCCGGAGGGCCTCTTCCTTCGCCTTGTCCCCATTGGTGTCGGCAATCCCCTTTTTGAGGTCCATCGCCCGAATAAGTTCCGAATGGATGCGGAGCTTGAGAATATTGCGCGGGTCGGTCTCTTCGCCGGCATTACTCAGGAGTGCGGCGTTGGCCTGCGCGGCCGAGGGCTTTTCACCAGCCTTGGCCCCCGAGGCGATGGCGGCGCTCAGGTTCAAACTCTGTGGTTTTTGCACTAACTTAAGACGCTGGAGAATGCCGCCGGTGAGTTTACGGACGACTTCGTGGTAGGCCGCGGTCACCGGGGCCTGGCGGGCCGCCAGCACGAAAGGGGTCGACTTCGATAAGCTGGTCGCGGTGGTGATATCGTCTTGGGGGATCAGGCCAATGGCGTTCAAGCGAAGGCTTTGCGCTATGGCCTGGGGGGAAAGGCTGCCCGGGCCGACTTTGTTGATGACGAGTTGAAACATGTCAAACGGCAGGGTCGCCGTAAGGAGGGATTGGATCAGTCGTTGCGTTTGATTGACGACGAGAACTTCCGGCACGGTGAGAATAATCAAGGCGGTGGATTCATGGATGAGCTGCGCCTGCAAAGGGTTGAGATCGCTTCCCACGTCGATGACGATAAATTTAAAGTGCCGGGAGAGAAACTCGAGCGGTTTCATAAAGGCGTCGGGGTTGGCCTTGAGCATTTCCTCAGGCCCCCGAACCGCCCCGATGTAGCTCAAGCCCGAGGGGTGGGCGGTCACCATTTGGGGAATGGATTGCGGTGATAGAGATCCCTGAAAAGTCGAAACCTCTTCAATCGTCTTTTGGGGTCTGAGACCGAGAATGACGTTCTGGTCGCCGCAGGAGCGGGCGTCAGCGTCGATCAGCAAGACTTGCGTCTTCAACTCCGTCAGGATTGCCGCGGCCAGATTGGCGGAAAAGACGGACTTGCCGACTCCGCCCTTTCCGCCGCTCACCGCGATGACATTTGAATTCGGGCTTAAGATCACGGAGTCTCCTGTATTGGTTTTACTGGCTCAGCCGGAACTTCCGCTTCACCTTTTCGGAACCAGCGCTGGCATGGCTCTTAATAATTGGAGTCACAAACACGACGAACTGGGATTGATTTCTTTGAAACGCTTTCGAGGCGAAAAGGCTGATGATCGGGTTGTCCGGGTATCCCTTGGGGGTCTTGTTGTAGTCGGTCGAAGCCCCATTGGTGATCAGCCCGCCGATGGCGGCACTTTGGCCGCTGCGAATAATCAAATCGGTGGTGATTTTATTGCGGTGGGTGAGGGGCCCTTGATCGGTCATTCCAACGAGGGCGCTGATGTCGAATTCCATCGAAAGACTGATTGAATCAGATCGTTCATTGAGGGTGATGGGAGTGATCGCCGTGGCAATTCCGACATCCTTGAAGGCGGTGACGGGGACGCTACCGTTGAGTCCCGCCGCGGTTTGGTAGGGGACTTCCTGGACGGAATTCAAAACTCCTTTTTTACCGTCTTGAATAATCAAGGTCGAACTTTCTAAAACACGCGCGTAGTTATGTTGCTTTGACCAATTGAGTTTCGGAAACAAGTTGTCGATGATGCCAGTGAGCGCCCACCCTGAACTGGTTGATTGGGTGTTGCCGGTGGAGAATGTGGCATGGGAATTGTCTTGCAGGTTCGGCGTGAATTGAAAGCGAAAGCCTTTTTGGTAGGATTTTGAAAGCTCCACATAGTGAACAACGATTTGAACGTGCTTCGGAGTCGGTGGTGGACCCGCGAGCCGAACATTGATCAAGTTGATGATGCCGTCGTTCGCGGGTCGGGGCTTCTTAAGCACCCCTTCGCGCTCGGCCGGCTCAAGGAACACGGGTTGGACGTAGGTTTTGGCGACGATTTCAGCCCGCGTCTTTTCCTCGTCGTTGTTGACCATCCCCTCCAAAATAAATTTGTCGTTAAGAGCCCGCACCCGCACCTCGGGGTTGCCGATGTCTTTTTCAATGAATTCAGCGATTCTTTTTTGCGCCAGGGGCGACATGGTCACCAGCGAAGTGGCTTGGTCGCCATACTGTTGCACGACGGTGTAGATGCGGTTCATGTCCTTGGGAATGACGATTTGCCCGTCAACGATGACTTTGTTGTTGACGATTTTGATGGTGATGCCCTCGATATCGCCGAGCAGGCTTTTGATTTCGCGCGCGACTGAATCGAGGCGACTCTTGCGGACCTCAAGCCGGAACTCGGAAAGAATGCGCTTGTTGGGATCCTTCTTGTCATAAATTTGCAGGGTCGCGATCCCCTCGGCAATCGGGGTCAGCCGCAAGGAATTGATCTCGGGCGAGTACTCGACTTTGACGACCCTTTTGTAATCCCCTTTGGGTTTGGGTTCCTTGACTTGGAAATTGAGTTTTTCGTCCGCCTCCACCCCGAGAGTGAGACTCAAGAATTTCCGGCGCCTCGGTTTTTTCTTTTTTGGCGGTTCCTTGACTGTCTCCTCGGCGGGGCTCGGGAGTTCCTGCGCTCTCGCCTCCTGCCCATCCAGCCAATCAAGAACATGGGCGGTCATGAAAAACACCAACAGTCCCACCGCGAAGCGGCTCAAGGGGACGAAGCGGCTCAAGGAACCGAAGCGGCTCAAGCAGACGAAGCGGGTTAAGCAGACGAAGCGGGCCGATCGATTCGTCATAGTGGCCGATATCCTTTGCGAGGTCGCGGCGAGGCCTTCAGGGGGGCCGGTGCCGCCACGGTTGGGGCGGAAGGAGGCGGCAAAGGCGCCGGGGTCAGGTCCATCACCGGACGACCCGTCACGCCTTCGGCCGTCGAAGAGGGCAGCCGTGGCTGGCCGGTGCGGTCATTGGGATTCTTCAAGGTGAAGTAGATATTGTTCGCTCCACCGGTGGCCATCAAGTAAACGAGGTCCTGGGCTTCCTTCGGTGAGACCTCGATGGTCACCGAGGCGTACTTGCTATCCCCGGTGAGGGTGATTTGATTTACGGACTTGGCGGAGTCATCGACCTCGAAGACGCGGGGAATATTATTCACGACGTTCACCCCGGTGGCGAGCACGGGCACGTCCATCAGGATGGTGGACACCTCGCGCTTCTGGTTGGGTCCTTTGCCGACGTCGACGGCGGCGATGATATCGACCCGGTCACCGGGGCGGATTAAGCGGGCCACGCCCGAGTACTCATTCACCGGCAAGGTGATGGCTCGTTTAGTCGGCTGAACCTGCATTGAAATTCCTGTCTGGGGCCCCGGTTGCAGCAGTTTGGTTTGCAGGATCTGTTCGCCCTTTTTGACGGCGGCCACTGAAACCTGGCCGACGACTTCGTCAGGATTTCGAATCGCGCCGGGTTCGACGAAACTCTGGGGCTTTTCCTTCGTCTCAATCATCGAATCGTCAATCGTCTCCATCTCGCGAATGTCTTTGGCCGCGACCACCACGTTCATCAATCCGCCGTAAGGTTTAATGATTTCCGCTTTCTGCTCTTGCAAAAAACTGTAAACAAGAAACATGGCAAAAAGGCCTGCCGCCACGGAAATCCAAAGGGTTCTTGTTTCGTTATTCATGGCCTTTCACCTATAAAGTCTTTCACTCTTGCATGACCTTGTTTCACAACACCCCGGCCCGGCATCATTCGGGCCGGCAACTCGCCTTTAAACAAATGCCGTAGAGAATTTGCAGCCAAACCACGTTGAATCCGAACTTATCTTCCCTGGCCGTCTTCCCCGTAAAGGTTTCGGAAACTTTGCCTGTACTCTGAACCTGCCGGACCAACTGCTTGTGGTCCGACGCTGGAGCTTGGTTGGGGTCTGGCGACGCGACGTCGGTGAAACGGATCGGGCGCTTTGTGACTGGCCAAACTTCGCCGCCGCTTTCGGCGACGATGCCATGGTAGCGCAAATTTTTAAGGGAGTACCTGGACTGGATCTCGCGATCAAGGGTCCGCTCCAAATTGATCTCATCGCGCAGATAAGCCAAATTGGGACGATTGCGGAAGGTCTCAAACGCGTAGTTGCGGGCGGCAATGTTTTGCAAAATTCCCGAATGAATAATTCCGAAAAATCCCAGCGTGAAATTGAACAGCATCGCAAAGAGCAGCAGCAAGGGGACCATTTCAATGGAAGCCGTGCCGGCTTGGGATTGAACTCGGGTTTCGGGTTGAGTCTTCAACATCCGTTGTCCTCCAAGGGCACATAGGCGTCTCTGCGATAAAATTGTTGCCCCGAGGGTAACTGCCCGAGGGCATCGCCCCGGCTGGTCATGAATTTCCGGCATTCATCTTCTGAGACCTCGCGGATCAACATCGAGCTGATATGGGTCAGAAAACCATTCGGATGATTGGGGGCCGAGTCCCCGAGAAGCGGCAATTGAAGTTGCAGAAGTTTGATGTTGAGTGGAATGCTGACGCCGATAAACCAGTTCCGGCTGGGTTTATCGCTGCCTCCCGCCAGGTCCCGGTTAAAAGTCTGGCCGTCGGCGGAGGGACCGCCGCGAATATCAGGTCTGGCCGCTTCAAACCAACCGTTTTTATAAATTTGCGAGAGCGAGGACCTGCTGTTCACCAGCGAATTGTACTTGGCCATGGCCTTTTGTTTCTGAGCGGCGGAACTCTTGTTCCCTGCCAAGTGCGCCCTGGCGATGGAGTAACTGACATATTGGGTGATTTCGACAACCGCCAACGAGTAGCTCACTGAGAACATCAGCACGCCAAGAGCCGACGCGAGGAGGATTGAAAAAATAAAATCGGGGATGATAAAGCCTCGTTCGTGGAACCTGTGATTCATTGCCCCTCCGTGAACGGATCGTAGGAAAGGATTCGATTCCCGGAATTGGGATGAAGAGCCGGTGCCGGCTGGCCGATGCCACAGGGTTTCCATACCCCGCACTGGATCATTCCGTTCAGCATATCCCAAGGGCCTTCGGTAAATTGCGTGGCCGCTTCGGCACCGATAAGGCTCTTCACAAGGACCGAAGCCACCCCGAGTAAGACCACCATCAAGAGAATGTTCTCCAGAATCACCTGGCCGCATTCGGCTTTCCCTTTCTGTATTCTGACTCGGCTTGATTCCCTTGATTCCACTGATAGCTCCCCCTGTTTTCTGATCAACCCCCGCCGCGCAGTAAGCTCAAATAGCCGAAGAAAATTCCGACCGTGAAAGGGATCTTACGAAGCGAAGAAGGATCCGGCCGATGCAACATCAGGATTTGGCCGATATTTCGAAAGGTCGACCCCGCCGCGGAACCGCCTGTCTGGCCCTCTTGAACGGCCAGCACCAGTCCCAGCAGTGCTCCCCACGCCAGGCTGGCGAAAAAAAATTGCGGTAAGCTCGCGGGCAAGAGCAACGGAGATACAGCCATCATCAGCTTGTAATCGCCGCCACCGATCACGCGAAACGCATAAAGCGGAAGCCCAAGGGCCATGGCAGCCAGGAAACTCAGGAAGGGAGTGACCACCTCGGTCTGAGGGGTCAAAAAAGCGGAGACCAAGGCGGACACCAAGGCAATCGAGAAGCTGACGAGGACCAGTGAATTATGAACCTTGCGGGAGCGCAAATCGTCGATCACCGCCGCGCTGAGCAGGCCGATTGCGATGAATGATTGCCATCCCAGGGCCCCGTTCATGGGAATCACCTTTCTTGCGGGTTAAATTTCCTTGCCAGGTCAATGCTCCTGCCAGTTCAGTGGCCCACCCTGAGCGCTGACGGGGTACAGGTCGCCCGTCATCAAATTTTTCTCGACCCGTGCCGCCAGTTTCGGTCCGGCATTGGTGAATGCATCAAAGGGGCCCTGGAAAATGATCGACACGACAAACACAACCGTCAGGGTGAGGAGCAGTATGTACTCGAGGATCATGCAAAGCTCCCTTTTTTGGCGCGCGAGCGCCTGTCGCGAAATCAGTTCCCCATGTCAGAGTTGCCAAAGCTACCAAACTTTTCTGAGACCACCTGCATTTTGCCCTGTACCATCTTGATGATGGGATCCTTGAAAACGGCGGCCACAGCGATAATCACCACGATCAGTAAAACGTACTCGGCCATGCCTTGACCTGATTCATCTTTCCAAAGCTGCTGAGCGAAAGCCTTTAAGTGTTTCATTTTCGTTTCTCCGATAACAGTGCCGATGTCCATTCGGCGGGTTAAACTAATCCGTTAACTCCATTTTGCCGCATCGTTGGAAAGACGGACAAAAAATCAAACTTTTGTCTCAAAATGACTTGTGGGCGCCCAAACGGTAACTAGAGTGTTGATGAAGTTATTGACAGCTCGCCGGGGGTGTCTGTTAGTCAGACAGAGTTGGAGGGGGTTCGTGTTTTTCACTCGTCAAATTTTTATATCACTGTCAGTTTTCTTTTCGTTCTTGGGTGCCAGTCATGGGTCTTCAATAATGGGCGAAATGCACGACAGTCGCGAAATGCCTGAAGTGCCCGAAGTAGGCGAAAATCGCGATCCTCTTCATCCTCCGGAGTGGCTGGGGCGTTGGCACTACGTCCGCTATATCTATCAAGGCCAGGAGAACCCCAATCTCAACCCGAATTTGCTGGTGACCTTTGAGTTCAAAGCTGACGGAACGGATATCCTTCGTTGGTACCGGCGCAACGAAGAAGGCTTTTGCGAAAGGCGCGGTGAGTGGCGGTTTGATACCGGTTTTTTCATCGACAAGGTCACTTGGGTGAATCCACGCAATGCTTCGGAATGCTCACTCGACCAAGACATGCATCAAGATCACGTTTCATCGACGCCGGCGCGTATCGCTCGTGAGGAGCTTTGGCTGTACATGAGCATGGGAGGCGATGAATTCACCATGATCTGGGAGCACGTGAAGGCTCCGCAAAACCGAGCTATTCCCCGCCGACAGGTCCGAGTGTCACGATTTGATTACGCAGCTCATTGGTCGCGCGAATCATCGCTTCCACCATTGCCGAGGTGACTTCCCACATGCCTTCATACGCGCTTCTGTTCCGTTTTTCGTGCGCATCGCTCAGTACTCGAATCTCAATTTTCGTCATTTTTGTCGTATGGGAGAGGGCCTGAAAAACTGAATATCGATTTTTAGGCCGGTAACCATGCCATCTCAAAGCAGCCAATGCAAAGGAGTGAGCTGCAGCATAAGAGAGCTCAAACCGGCTTTCAAGACTCAAAGCCTTGCTTTCTGAATCTTTTAGCTTCGCACTTCCTGCCTTGAAAAGGCCATCAAACTCTGACTGAGAGGGATTCTCTTTCTCAAGTGTGCCGATTCTAACCAAATTATCCAACTGTGATGACATTTTCATCCCCAACTAATGGAATGCGTTCACCCGAAAGTACCGTCTCGAGAAAAGCGTTTTTGGAATTTACCCGGTCTCTGAATTCTGAAGACGAATACAATAGGGGATTTATTTTTCGAGCGAGAATTTGCTCTATGGGCTCTAACGCAGCGTAGAGTTCGTCTTGAGCGACGCCATCCGAAACCACTAGCACATCGACATCGCTTCCCGACTTTGCCGAGCCCTTTGCAAGCGATCCAAAGATAAAAGCTAGCTTGATTGGCGTACCGAGAGATTCAAGCGCATCCTTGATCGGCCCGGCCAGGCCGATGGTCTTTTGTACGATTTGAAAAAGCTCTTCAAAAATCGGTGAATCCTTGTTTGCCTGATAGTATTTTTGCTTTCCGATCACTTCAGCCGTCACAAGGCCGCTCTCAAGAAGGGCGGCAATTTCTCTTTGGACCGCGCCAGATCCGGCCCTACAAAGATCAATTAGCTCTTGTGCGAAAAACTTCCGGTCTGGCTGACCGAAAATCAGGCGGAAGACTTTCTGCTGCGTCGATGTGAATAGTGCATCCACGAGACCGCCGGCCTTCTTGGCCTTTAATTTTCTTATTTTGTTTCTCTTTCTTACTCCACCCATTTTGGGTAAGATAAAACCTAAATTGGGTATAAAGCAACCAGATTTGTGTCCGGACTAAGATCCTAGACACGGTTTCTTGTAGCGATGTTATCAATCTGACTCAATCCGATGGGAGTGCGGAGGGCCACCGCTCAACTGACAACCGCATTGATCAAAAAGAAAAGGACCACGGAGATCAAGAAAACGATCACGAGTTGTCTTTGAAACATGACCCCTCAATTCGCCAAAAAGTAAATGTCAGGGAAATGCCGGCCGGATTCTTCCGAGTCCATGCCGTATCCCACGATGTAGCGATCGTCGATGACCTTGCCGATGTAATCGGCTTGAATCGGCAGGTCTCTTCGTGCCGGCTTGTCCAAAAGGGTTAAGATCCGCAAAGAAGCAGGTCGACCCAACAGCAGTCGGTCCCGCAAAAATATCAAGGTCCGGCCGCTATCAATGATCTCCTCGACAATAATCACATTCTTGCCGGCGATGTCGATGCCAATATCCTTGATCACGGAAATGGTCCCGCCCTTCTTGCCCGCCTTCATGTGGACGAACTCGATCTGCTGGGGGAGGCGAACCTCCCTCGCCAAGTCGGCCATCAGGTGAATGGATCCCCGCAAGGGGCAAATGAAAATAATCTCTTTGCCCTCGTAGTCCATTTCGATTTGCCTGGCCAAGTTGCGAACCACCTTGTGAATTTCTTCGCTTTTCATGAATGGGACCAAGTCCCCCCGCAGATTCTTCATAGGACCTCAAACCGCCCCGACCTGGGTTATTCCGGCGGCCTGAGCCATCTTCAACAGCTTCTTGGCTTCCGCATGGTGCGGGTCGCGGTAAAGAACGTTTTCCCACTGTTCAGTGGCCTCGGCCATCAGGCCCATATTGTAGTACACCAGTCCGATCTTGATGCGGGCCGGGAGATATTGCGGATAGTCCTTGATGATGCCTTTAAGCTCCCGAACGGCCCGGTCGGAATCTCCTAATTTGACAAAACACTCTGCCATGCGCATTGAAATTTCCGTCTTCCGGGTCGACAGCTTAAGGGCTCTAAGCAATTGGTCAAGGGATTCCGCGTACCGGTGGTATTGAAAATAAAGATCGGCGATCTCTTCGTGTTTGGAGGCCAGTTTCTCCTCGAGCCAGGGGTCGGTCTGACCTTTCTTACGATCGAGAAGCCCCTGGGCCTCCTCGAAGACCTGTCGGCCTTCGTCGTAGCGGCCGAGGTCGTTGAGGATGATCGACAGCCCGACGCTGGCGTCGGTGTAGGTGGGATCAATTTCCAAGGCCCGCCGGAAGGTCCTGATCGCTTTATTGAACTGGCCCTTGTCGTAATAAATGGTGGCGAGCATTTGGAAAACTTCGGGATTGCGCGTGTTGCGAAGGATGAGCTGGTTCAGGATGGGCTCGGCGATCAGATAGTTTCCCTCGATGAATTCACGTTTGGCTTCGTCGAACATTTCGTCAAACAGAACGTTCGCCATCAGTGAACCTCCCTTTGAGCCTCCGCGAGTTCGGAGGAGTCGGGAAACTCCTTTTTCAGCCGCCCGAGAAATCCGCGGGCCCGCTCCAGTTCTCCTGTTCGCCCGGCACAAATCGCGGCTCGCGATAAGGCTTTCGCGTCAAATCCCAGATTCGCATAAAGTTTCAGGAGCTGTTCGTAACGGCCCAGGGCGCTGTCGTACTTGCCTCGAATATAATAAAAATCACCGATATACTCTTCTTTCCCAGCCAACTTCTTGAGGCAATCGATCTTCTTCTCTTTCGCTTCGGCAACGTGAGGTGAATTGGGATAATGGGCGACGAGCTCGTCAAAGTAAGTCATGGCGTTTTGGCTTAAACTGAGGTCCCGATCGATGGTTTCAGGGAGCTGATTGTAAAAACTCATCGCCAACCGGTAAGTGACGTAGTCGATGTTGGCATGCTTGGGGTGAAGTTCCTTGAAAGTTTGGTAGGAGACCTGTGCCTCCGGGTAAGATTCTTCTTTGAAGTAAGCGTCGGCGATCGCGAGTTCGGCCTGTACCGCGAATTTGCTATAGGGGTATTTATTTTTGACTTCCTGATATCGGCGGATCGCTTCCTCGTAACGTTCGTTCTGATCGAATTCCTGGGCAATGGCGAAGGCCCCTTCAGGCGTATCGGATTTCTTTTCTTCGGCGGAGCAGGCGACCAAAACCAGGCTGAGCAGAAAGGGAAATAAAGTCCCGAGAGATAGGATCCTCTTGGATCCATTGCATCTCATTTTGAATTTGAAGTTGCAGGAGTGTCCGACAGCCCGGGGCATTCATACCTCGGTTGAAGTTTACTTCCGGGGTTTAGCCAAAGTCAACTGAGCTCAAGCACCCTCAACGTTAAGAGCCTACCGATGAGGTGGGCTCTAAGTACGAAAGTTAATCAAGTGACGATAGACCGCCAGGGTGGTTACTTTCAGCGCGCTCACCAACGGAATGCAGATGATCATCCCTAGAATTCCCAAAAGCTGGGATCCCATGATCACCGCCACGATGACGGTCACGGGATGCAAGTTGACAATGCGGGCGACGAGAAAAGGGACTAAGATCGCCCCATCGAGAAATTGGATCAAGACGTATAAACCGGCGATCAACAAGACGCCAGTCAATCCGTCGCCATTGGCTAAACTGATGAGAATCACCGGGCCCGCGGCGATGACGGGACCGACATAAGGAATGATATTGAGAACTCCGGCCAGGAAAGCCAGAGCCAGCGCGAATGGAAAGCCCAGGATCATCAGGCCAACCCAGGTAATTATCGCGACGAAGACGCTTTCGATCAGACGGGCACGGACAAAGCCACCGATTTGAGTGCCGATCTGATAGGAAAGATTGAGCGAAAGTTCAAAAATGTTGTTGGGAACGAAATTGAGCCACTTGCGCAGCAAATCCCGGCCATCGAGAAGCAGGAAAAAGCCAAAAAAGGGCGCCAGCAAAAGGACCGTGAACGATTTCGAAATCAGGTCGGGCAACCCCTTGAAAAATTGCGCCGCCCAATCACTCACCAGGGGGACGACCTGATGGCGCAAGCTCGGATTTTCGCCGCTCTTAAAAAAGGCCCCAAACTGCCCTTCGGCCTGATCCAGCAGTTCGGAAAAAGCCTTCGTGTACTTGTCGGCTTCGTTTTGCAGAACTTTGACCTGATCCCAAAGGGCCGGGAGCAAGAGAGCGCTGGTCAGGGCCACAACAACGATGACCGTCAAAAAAGGGATGGTCGTCGCCCAGATCCGCGACAGGCCCCATCGTTCGAGAAGATCAACCAGCGGCGCGAGAAGGTAGTACATGGTCACGGCCACAATCAATGAAACCATCATGTTGTTGACGAAGAGGACAAAGAGAAATGCGAGTATAAGACTCCCCAGAAAGAAGAAAAGTTTGATTCTTCGCTCGCGAACGATGGCGTATTCGACGGCCGTCATGTGGTTTTGGTCTCTCTTTTAAGTTCAGTGATCTTCGCCGTGGTCTCGCGCAGCCGCCGTCCCAGGACTTCGCCGAGGCGAAGCAGGATCTTCACCCCGGCCGTGGGGTTTCGTTGCGCGATCTCGAGGAGGGCGGGCTTGAAAAAGCCGATCAACACAGTCTCTTCGGCGGAGATGGCGGTGGCGCTGCGCCGGCTGTTTTCCTCGACCAGGGCCAGGTCGCCAAAGAAATCCCCTTCGCTGAGGTGGGTGACCGGCACGCTTTGCAATTCGCCGGTCGCGTTGATCATTTCCTCGACGTAGATATTCACGGCCCCCTTCGAAATGATATACATGCCGACGCCGGCCTCGCCCTGCCGAAAAATTGTTTCCGAAGGCCGATAGCTTCGAACATTGACGATGTTTTCAAGCAGGCGAAGTTCAGTCCCGGTCAAATCCTGGAACAGCACATTTTGTCTGAGCCGTTGGGTTAACGTTCTCTCTTTGTCGGTTTGCCGGAAAATATTGTCCCAGATAAAGTTCACCACGCTCTCCCTTTTCTCGCCGCCCACGCTTGCCCCATCACGGTCCGATCAACTCCTTCGACTGTGTAATATACACGTTATCGACGGGAACCCAGCCGGTGGAGCCGCCGGGGTATTGAACCTGATAGAAATTATCTTTTTTGTCGTGAACATAAACTTCCAGCCCGGCGGAGAGATCAAAAAGCGCTGGCGCATCCTTGGCGGGCGCGGAAACGGCGCTGACCTTGTCGGCGACCACGGTGGCGCGAACGATGGATTGGTCGACCAGCTTCGCCCAAAGAAGCAGGCCGACGAGAAAGCTGAGAACAAAACTGCTCCACTGGAGCAAGCCCAAACCGGGCGGTACTTCCTCATTGAGTTGGCTGCGCCGACGGGCCGTGAGGTGGCGGATCAGAAGAAACCCCGAGACCAAAAGACAGAGGGCCCAAACAGTCGCCAGCGTTTCGGCCTGGGCCTGCCCCAGGGCCCTTTCGTGGGCTGTCTCCCAAAGACTGAGCTCATGGGGTAGTTCTTTCACTTCCAACTGGGAGAGGACAAATGTCAAGGCCTGTGAGGTCTCCGGCCAATTGGATCCAAGGGTCCGTGCTTGCCGCAAAAAAGCAATGGCCCAACCTTTTTGCCCGGCACGTGAGCAGGCAATGCCAAGGTTGGTTAGAATGCTCACATCGTTGGGCGAACTCTTAAGCGCCGCCTTGAAAGCTTCGATCGCTCCGGCCGCGTCGTTTGATTGAAGCAGCGCCAGCCCTTTTTGAAAACTGTCTTCATCAGCGGCTGAAGCTTGCGAAGAACCCATGGTCAAAGTGAAGATTAGAAGAATGAAAAAAGCCCTCAATAGACGATCCTCGAGTCAGCTTGGGCGGCGGATATTCGCCGCACTGAACAACCAATGTAGTTTTGCGCAGTTTAGTGCAGTTCCACGGCACTAGTACCTCGACCGTCAGAATCACTGTGTCGAGATACAGTTGGGGAGTCTAATTCTCAGCCTGTTGCCTTGTCATCAACGACCTGCGGCGATAAACTCAGTTACTGTCTGTGATTCTGTTTCAAAAACGAAAGGTTTTTTATGTCTCAGCTTGTAGGCCATCAAATCAAGAAATCTCCAGCCATTCAAAAATTGATCCAAGATCTCGTCCATGAGGTGACTCAATTCAATGCAAGGATTGAAGGGCTGCGGCCGCCCGCCGATGAATGGGTGGCTTCAGGACAGAAGGAGATGGAAAAAGTCGGCCAATTGCGGGGACGGCCGCTGCAGTATAATTATCTTGGCACTGGTGCCGGCAGGGGATGCTATGTCGAGCTTGAAGATGGGAGTGTGAAGCTGGACCTGATCAACGGCATCGGTGTTCACCTCATGGGTCACGCTCATCCGCGGGTGATTGCGGCGGCCGTTCGCGGAGCACTCGCCGATACCGTGAACCAGGGGAACTTGCAGCCGAACCTTGAATACTCGCGCATGGTGGAGAAGATCACCCAGCTTGCCGGCCGCAAAAGCCGGCTCAAATACGCCTGGCCTTCAACTTGCGGAACGATGGCCAATGAGAGCGCGTTGAAAATTACCCGGCAAAAGCGAACCCCGGCGCGTATGATTCTGACGTTCCAGAATGCCTTTGCCGGTCGCTCGACGATGATGGCCGAAATCACTGACAACCCGTCCTTCAAGGTCGGGCTGCCGGAGTACCACGAGGTCCTTCGCCTGCCGTTTTACAATAAGCGGGACCCGCAGTCGGGTGAAAAAACCCTGCGGGCTTTGCAAGACCACGTGGCCAAGCACCAGGGTCAAATTTCAACTTTTGTCTTTGAGCCGATGCTCGGCGAAGGCGGTTACACACCGGCTCCCCGCGAGTTTTTCGTGCCGCTATTTGAGTTTTGCCAGAAGCACAAAATTATTCTGTGGGCGGATGAGATTCAAACCTTTTCCCGCACCGGTGAACTCTTTGCTTTTGAGACTTTGGATGTGGGTCAGTACATTGACATCTGCACCATCGCGAAAACGGCCCAGGTGGGCATAACCCTCTACACGGAAGAAATGAACCCGGCGCCCGGTTTGATTGCTGGAACTTTCTCGGGAAGTTCGGCGGCCCTTTCGGCGGGCGTGGAAATCATCGAAATGTTGCAAGAGGGCTACCTTGGGCCGCAAGGACGCATTCAACAGATCCACAAGAAATTTGTGGGTATGTTGAATGAACTCAACCAGACGAGTTGCAAAGGAAAACTGCAGGACGCCGAGGGGCTCGGCCTGATGGTGGCCGCGACTCCTCTCGACGGAAAGAAGGAGACCGTGGACCGGATCTTGAAGAATATGTTCGCCAAGGGAGTCGTGGCCTTCAGTTGCGGGAAAGATCCGGTGCGCATACGCTTTCTGATTCCCGCCGTTATCCAGGATGCCGACATTGACGTCGCACGCAAGGTCATCGAAGCCGCGATCGTCGAAGAGGCCGCGGCGGCGACCGGGGGTCGGCCCAAGCCGTGACGACTTCACAGTTTGTCGAAGACTGTCGAACCCTGATCAGCATTGATTCGAGCCCCTCGCAAGGGAACAGGGCGGTCGTGTCTTGGGTCGCAAAGGCGGCCCAGCAAGCCGGGCTTACGGTGGTGCTGCAAGAAGAGCGGTCCGGCGAAGTGCCGCAAGCGAATGTGATCATTCGGCCCGCTGGCGGTTCTTCCGACGAAGACAGCTTGATGTTGCAAACCCATCTGGATACCGCCGACCCAGGCCCCTTTGGCTTGTGGAAGGAAAATCATTACAATCCTTTCGACGCGCATATCATTGACGGCAAAATATTCGGCGTGGGAACCGCCAACTGCAAGCTCGATTTCTTGTGCAAGCTCGAAGCTTTGAAACGTATCAACGCCCGTGGCGCAACGTGGGCGGCGGCGAAGAAACCGGTTCTCGTCGGGACTTTTGGCGCGGAGGATGGCATGACCGGGGCTCTCAAACTGATGCGCAAAAACCTTATCAACCCCCGTTTCGCGATCATTGGAGAGCCTTCCAGCTTGCGAGTCCTGGTCGCTGGCAAAGGCCAGGCCCGCATTCAGATCCGTATCCCTTTTGAAAAGGATGAACTGGCGTTTCGGACGGAACACAATTTACGCGAGAGCACCTCGTCCATGTCAAAAACGTTCAGCGGAAAGCCGGCGCACGCGTCGACGCCCCAGCTCGGAGACAGCGCCATCAAGAAACTTTTTTACCACTTGGCACAACTGCCGGAGGATATCGCCATTATGGAGATCGACGGAGGGGTGGACGTGGCCACCGTGCCGGCCCACGCCTTTCTGGAGATTGATCCGGTTTCGGGATTTCGTTTCTCGATGGCGAAAAAACTCAACCGCCTGTTCAAAACCGTTCTGAACTTGGAGCTGGAGTTCGCGTCTTTTCAGGATCAGGATTTTACCCCTAGCCATCCCACCTTGAACATTGGATCCGTGCGGACCTTTGAAGATTCGGTGGAGTTGGCGGTGGACGTGCGAATTGTGCCCCAGGTGCCCATGGAAATTTATGAAAAATGGATGGATGAAATCGGCGGAGTCTGTCGACAAATGTCCGGCGAATGTCATGTCAATCACTTCAAGCGACCTTACCGCGCCGACCCAAATTCGACCCTGGTTCAGGGAGCCCAAGATGTTCTGGCGAAATTGGGTAGGGCTTCAAGCCCCAAAACCCATTCCTCAACCAATGAGGCGTCATTATTCAGCCGCGCCGGGGTGGAGTGCATCTCTTTCGGGCCGGGTCAAAGTGAAGGAAATGTGTTTACTCCCAGGGAGCATGTTACAATTGATGATTTGAAAGCCGCCGTGGATTTTTATGTCGGCATGATCGAGAAGTTTTGCTGCTGACGAGCGTGAATGCACGAACTGTGAATGCGTGAAGCTGTGAATGCGTGAAATCGAGGATGAGGTGAGGATAAAAGAGGTGAGGATAAAAGAATGAGTTTTATTTTGCGCGGGACTCGCATCGAAGATTTACCTCAGCTCGTGGATTTGGCGAGACAGTTTGTCCTGTTAAACCTGCCGGCGGATCGACGGGTGATTGGGCGAAAAATTGAACGCAGTCTGGCCTCTTTTGGGGGACAGGTTCCCAGGGAAGAGGCGGAATACTTCTTTGTCCTGGAAGACACAGAGGAAAAGCTGGTGGTCGGAAGCTCCATGATCATGGCCAAGCATGGGACTCCCAAGTTGCCGCATTCGTTCTACAAAATCATTGAGAAAAGCCACGTCAGCCAGGATTTGGGGGTTGGTTTTATCCACAAGGTTCTTCGCTTCAGCCAGGAGACCGATGGGCCCACTGAAATTGGCGGCTTGTTGGTGGATAAACTTTATCGCAAAAGGCCCGAGCGGTTGGGCAAGCAAATTTCCCTTGTTCGTTTTGTTTATATGGCGCTTTTTCCAGACCAATTTGAAAAAAGAGTTCTTTGCGAGCTCACGCCGCCTTTGACCGAGGAGGGCCGCAGCGAATTTTGGGAAGCGCTCGGGCGGCGTTTCACCGGGCTTCCTTACCAGGAAGCCGACCTGCTGAGCCAAAACAACAAGGAGTTCATCACGTCTTTATTTCCGGAGGGTGATATCTATCTTTGCCTTCTCGACGCCAGGGCCCGGTTAGTGCTCGGGCGCGTTGGCGAGCAAACAAAGCCAGCCCAGTATTTGCTTGAATCGATCGGCTTTCGTTACCTGGAAGAGGTCGATCCTTTTGATGGCGGCCCCCATTTTGGGGCGCCCATGTCGCAAATTCTGCCCATCAAACAGGGGCGTCGCATGGTGGTGAGAGAGACCCACGACGCGGTTTACAACCAACACGGCCTCCTTGGCTTTGTTGACGATGACGGCGAATTCATGGCCGCTTTGGTTTCTTATGGTAATCTGGGTGAAAATGAGATTGCAGTGGCGCCGATGGCCCAGCAGACCCTCAGACTCGAGGCGGGCCAAAGTGTTTTTGTGACTCCCTTTGACTACCCTCGAGGAAGAAAGGAGCAAGTATGAACCAAGTCCCTTACCTTGGCGATTTCATCAATGGACAATTCACGCCTGTGAAGACGGCGGAAGGCCGAATTCAAGACCAAAGTCCGGCGGATCTGAAGGACCTGGTCATTGAAGTGCCATACTCCCTTGAACATGTTGAACGAGCCTGCATGGCGGCACGGCAAGCTTATTTGCCCTGGGCCCGCCTGTCGCTGAACGAAAGAAAGAATTATCTGATGCGGTTGCGTGAAACTTTTAACTCCCACGCCGCTGAAATGGCCGAGTTGATCGCACGGGATACCGGCAAGCCGCTTTGGGAGTCTAAAACAGAAGCTTCAGGATTGGCGGCAAAGATCGATCTCACCGTGACCCACTCCGCAAAGCTGATCGAAGAAGACCATGTGGCTAACGCTTTACCAGGTGTGGAGGGGGTCATTCGCTTCAAGCCGCGAGGGGTGATGGCGGTCGTCGGTCCTTTTAACTTTCCGGCTCATTTGCCCAATGGCCATATTATTCCGGCGCTGTTGGCTGGCAATACCGTGGTGTTTAAACCCTCCGAGCAGACACCGGCGGTCGGCCAGTTCTACGCCAAGATGTTCGAAAAGGCGGAATTTCCTCCTGGCGTCTTCAATATGGTTCAAGGTGCCGGCGAATTGGGGCGAAAGCTGACTTTGCATGAAGAGGTGGACGGGATTCTATTCACCGGTTCTTACGAGGTGGGGCTCAAGATCAAACAGGAAACGCTGACCCATTATTGGAAGATTCACGCTCTTGAAATGGGCGGAAAAAACGCCACCATCATTTGGGAGGACGCGGACCTGGACAAGGCGGTCTATGAGACATTGATTGGCGCGTTCATGAGCTCCGGGCAGCGCTGCGCCTGCACCAGCCGGGTGATTGTCCATCCGAAGGTGGCGAAAGAATTCACCGACCGGTTCTACCAGGCGGCCAAGCGTATCAGCATTGGCCATTGGTCCGAGAATCCTTTCATGGGCCCCTTGATCAATGAAAGCTCGGTGGAGAAATATCTGCGATTTCAAGAGATCGCCAAACGGGAAAATTGCGAAAGTTTGATGCGGGGAAAGAGCCTCGACTTGAAGTGGAAAGGCCATTATGTGACCCCCAGTATTTTTCTCGTGCGAAAATTCGATGCCAGTTCCATTTATCAGAAAACGGAAATCTTTGGCCCCAATGTCGCGATTTTCGAGAGTTCCGACTTTGATGAGGCTTTGCAGATCGTCAACTCAACGGGCTTTGGTTTGGTGGCGGCCCTGTTCACCAGGAATCGCTCGCTTTATGAAAAGGCCCTGTTGGAATGCAAGGTTGGGCTTCTCAACTGGAACCGCACGACCAACGGAGCCAGTTCCCGCCTTCCCTTCGGAGGTATGTTGAAATCGGGGAACGACCGCCCCTCGGCCCACTTCGCCATACAATATTGCGTGGTTCCCGTGGCGAGCCTCGAGGATCCCACCGCCTTTGATCCGGCGAAGGTTCTTCCCGGGTTGAACTATTCTCCATCGACGTGAGTGTGGGATGAAAGTACTGTCGATTTTCATCATCTGTATTGTCGCTGCCGCGGCGGCGGCGTGGCTGATGTGGCAGCAGTTCTTGAATACATCGCCCTCGGGTTCGGCTGAGGGTTTCATTTACGAAGTCAAGCCGGGGAAGAATTTGCATCAGGTCGCGCGTGAGTTGGAGAATTTGGGCGTTGTGAAGGGAGCGACTTGGTTTCTGGTCATGGCCAAGATCAGCGGACAGTCGAACGGGTTAAAAGTGGGCGAATACCAGCTGAGCCGCAATCTTCGGCCGATGGAAGTCCTGCAAATCATCACCAGCGGCAAGTCGGTGGGAAGAAACTTTACTATCGCTGAAGGTCTGAATCTTTTTGAAATCAGCGCGGCCTTTGAGGAACACGGTTTTGGCACGCGAACGGAATTTTGGAAGACCGTCCATGACCGGGCTTTCATCAAGGAGCTGCTGGGGGAAAATATTTTCTCTTTGGAAGGGTATCTTTATCCCGAGACTTATCAGATCACCAGGTACTCCGACCTTCGCAGTATTGTTCGAGGGATGGTGGAGCGATTTCTTGCCGTCTATCGTCGCTCGGCCGAGCCTCTGGCCACCAAGGTCAAGATGTCCAGGCATCAGGTGGTCACTTTGGCCAGCATCATCGAAAAGGAAACGGGGGCGCCGGAAGAGCGGCCGGTCATCTCCAGCGTCTTTCACAATCGCTTGGCGAAGGGAATGATGCTGCAGACGGATCCAACAGTGCTTTACGGCAAGGCGGTGGTGGAGGGACATTTGAGCATGAACATCACCCGCGCTGATCTGAACCGCCCGACCGAGTACAACACTTACACCAGAACCGGCTTGCCGCCGGGTCCGATCGCCAGTCCCGGCGAGGCGGCCCTTGTCGCGGCGGTTCAACCGGTGCCGTCCGATTACCTGTACTTCGTCAGTCGCAACAACGGCACTCATATCTTTTCCAAGGATCTGGCTTCGCATACGAAAGCGGTGAACTCATTCCAGGTGAACGCCGAAGCCCGCAAGGGCAAAAGCTGGCGTGATTTGAAAAAGGCCCGCGCCGGCGTGAATTTGCAGAAGGTGGCGCCGAATCCTCCGTCGTCGGAGAAATGGGTGAAGTAGGAAAGGCACTTCCAGGAGAGGCACTTCGATCGCATGTTCTTCTATATTATTGAGAATGAAATTCGATTTTCAGCGGTGCGGAGCCGGGGACCGGGGGGACAAAACGTAAATAAGGTTTCCTCGGCGGCGACGCTCTATTGGGATTTTCGCAGTTCGGCGGGGCTCAATAGTGACGAAAAAATCATGGTCGAAGAAAAGCTTCAATCGTTCATCAATCGTGAAGGCCAATTCTTTCTGCGTTCCGATGAGTTTCGCGATCTGGAGCCGAACAAGCGCCGCTGCCGCGAAAAACTGCTGGAGCTATTGCGGCAGGCTCTTCATCGCCCCAAAGCGCGAAGGCCCACCCGCCCCACACGGGCGTCGAAGGAACGAAAACGCCTCGCCAAATCAAGGCGAAGCGAGATCAAAGGGCTGCGCAAGAGGGCTGAGTACTGAGGCAGGTCTGAAAATCAATAATAATGATGTCTTTTAATACATCAAAAAATGTAATAATGATGACTTATAATACATCGTAAACTGCGTTTAGTTTTGGTTGAAAATACGCGAGCCTTCTCTGAAAATTTAGATTTAATTACCGTATTTCCGGCATTTTACAAAATAAAATGTTAAATTTTACTGTTATTCCAGTAACTCATCAATAAATTACGGTAATTATGATTGAAATAGAAAGTAACTGTAATTCCGGTAAAAAATAACATAATTTATTGGTATGGCGGTAAATTTGGACAAGAAATCCTTAGCTGAATTGGTTCGATTCCGCCGGAAGCAAGCTGGTCTCAGCCAGCTGCAATTGGCTGAGTTGGCGGGCGTGGGCAAGACGCTTGTCTTTAACGTTGAAAAAGGCAACATCAACGTTCACTTCGAAAACCTTCTGAGTGTGCTGCGAGTTCTCAATATCAAACTGCGGGCCGAGGTAGTTTACCCGAGAAATAAATTGAAAAAGAAACCAAACGAATCTTAGACCTTGAGCCCGCCTGGCAAACGATGATCGACAAGAGCTTTCTGTCGCCGGTCCTCAAAAGGAAGTACGCCAATCTGGTTACGAGCCGGGTCAGGAGACTTCGAGGCTGACGAAAAGTTCACCGTTTTTCAATGAAGACCGGCCGATCAATGTTTCTGCCTTCGACACTTCCGCCGTTGCAATTTCTGGCGATATTTTCTATCTTGAATTTTTCCTTAACAAGAGACGGATAATATTTCACGGTATGTTTGAGGGGAACAATGGAAACTAATTTTATTATAAGGTTCGTTGTCGGCGGCATTGTCGTGGCTGTAACCGTGTTTCAGGAGGTTTCAGTTTCGGCGAGGACCGTCAAACAGGATAGTTGTGATGGTAACGAGGACGGAACTATAAGGGCGTCCTGCAACAGTGGAAAAATAGAACTGAGCTACTGCAGAATTACAACGTTAGCTACAAACGGCGACGCAGGTATGCTCGAACAGGGATCAATAAAGGATATTGCTTGGATTCCAGCTCCTTTTAGTGGACGGCAAACAACCTGTAATCCCCAGACGTTCATGAATAACTGCGTTCTTATGGTTTCAAAAGGTGACACTCACCCGAGAACCGCGAAATCGAGCCAGGACCTTCAAGCCATAGATATCCTAGCGCAGTGTAACGGGTCGCCAGGGAATGCTGGAAAACGTGGAAGGCATTGATTCCAAGGGTTCAGAGTACAAGCCCACCAAAAGCAAATTTTACTTCGACAAGCCGGCGTAGATCAAGCTGCCGTGTTTCAGCAGATTGATGACTTGGTTTTTGTAATCCATGGTGACTCCAAGGCAGCCCCAGGTTCGGCCTTCGATGACATTTGCTTCCCTCACATAGGGAGCGCCATGAAGAACAACGCCTCGTTCGCGCACCATGGAGTTCGTGTTGGAGAGCCCATCCAGGCGCAGAGCAGTCCCGTACTTTCCGCCATAAGTTTCCGCCGTCAGGTAATATCCAAGCGAGCTGGCGTTGGAGTTGGGAACATTGCTGAAGCGAACGGCGTAACCGTTGTTGGCGGGATCAGAACCCGTGCCGTGGGCGACGTGAATGGCCCACACTTTTCCAGTGCTCATATTGATGATAAAGAATCGATCTTTTGACGAACGCTGTGAAAAATCCACGACGGACAGATAGTTTTGATTGGCGATGTAGCTCTTATTGGTGTCGAAGAAAGTGACTGCCTTCTTCAATAGTGTGGTTGGCACAAGGTGATCCGGATCAAGATAGTTGTACTTGGCAAGGACTTTGGATTCTTCAGCGGCCTCCAGGTGCGGCTCAATGAAGACCGATCGATCAATGGTGGATAACGATTCCAGGGGCTTTTCGGTGAGCTGTGCCTGCGCCTCAGTCAGTGGCTCGTCAGGAAGATGTCGAAGGGCCGCTTCTTTGGAGCCTTCTTTGCCTTCCTTCTCCGGTCCATCCACCGTGTCGTCGCTGCACCCGGCGATGCTCAATGCGGTCGTCAGAAGTATGATCAAAGAAAGATTTCGCGAAAACCAACTTGCCGATTTCATGTGGCCACCCCTTGTTGAGGGTGGTCATCGGAATCAGTTCATGGAGTCTCAATGGACTTACGTCGCGCTCGCTGAATTTTCCTCTGGGAATTCTGTAGGAATCCTCTACGAATCCTCTACGAACTCTGGTTGCTACAGGGTGTCAGTCGGCATGTTTTCGAAAGGAGGTGGCGGATTCGTCACTGCTTGCGGTGGAAGCTCAGATTCCGTCCAGTGGAGCTCTTTCAGTTCTGGCTCAAGGTTCAACTCTTTGATCACCGTGAAGGCCTGATGCAAAGAACCGCAGGAACCTTGCAGATGGCTCAGTTGCCCGTTGGCGAAATGAAGGTTCTCGAGCTCCGGCAGAAAATCCCCGTGGGGAAGGCTCGTGCCCCACGATGGGAAAACACAAATTCTTTCAAAGGCCACTTGATCAAGAAGATCGGGAAAAGCCCGTTTGATCTGTCGCTTAATCTTCTTAAGAGCTTGGCCAAGGATCTCCGAATCTTCGGCGTCACCGTCCTCCATGAAGCTGATCCACTGGGATTGATTTTGGTTTTGAAACTGTCCCAGGCACGGGCCCAACTCGTCGGGCGTGGTGGAGTCAAGAATGAAGAGACTGAAAGGTTCGGTGACGATATCCTTCGAATGAATCAGATCAAGGCCCACCATGGTCCAATATTTGATCTTGGCATAGCGGCTTAAGGATTTTGGATTCCAAGTTTCTTGATCAATCAGATCTCTCAGCTGATTGAGGGGGCCGGCAAAGATATATTGGTCCGCCGTGATTTTCCGGTGACCGTTGACGACAACCGACTTGACCTTGCCCTCGGCCACTTCCAAGCGGGTGACATAGGACTTCGTTTGCACTTCAGCTTTGCAATTTCGCTCCAACAGCAAACCCCAGGAGCAAGCTTGTGGAAGGGTGTCGAGAAAGTGGGACGATAGAAGACCTGAAATTTGATCGATGAATTTGGGAGGCCGATCCCCAAATCCCAGAAAGGGTCGAAAGCCGCTGGCTTCGTAAGTCTTGGGAGTGAGCTCGCGCTTGAGCGCGTAAACGGGAGTCCCGCACAAATTAGCCAAGAATTTAAGCGCCTGGTGATTATCTTCGGTCGCTGGAATCAAGCGGAGACCGTTTGCAATCAGTCCACTCGGTGTCTCGATGAGACGATGGGATCCTTCGAGTCGGTCAAGTCTCTCCAGCAGCAAAACCTTAGCTCCCTTTTGGGACAAGGCCTGCGCGACTGACAAGCCGGATAATCCTGCGCCAATAACTACAAACTCATAGTGCATGACTTAAGTTATGAGATCCAAGATGGAGAGGCAAATTAATTTCAGTTGCGGCCGGTGTGAGGGCAATGACTTGCGCGGGCATTCATACAGTTCTCAATTCACCTTAAAAGGCGCGGTCCGAGTGAAGGAGCTCATGTAAGCCTCTGATAATCTAAATATAAAAAATGCCTCCTCTTTTATATCAAAAATACGGAGAGCCTACAAACGAGCTTAGAGCGTTACCGAATCACCACGCCAATCCACATTCGCAAAAGAGCTCTCACCAAGGGTTTCAGCACGGAGGCGTGGTCCAAGAGTTCCGCCAAAGAGGGCGAAACCCATTCATAACAGCGGACAAAAATTCTTCCTGGCATTGAATGATTTAGCGTTTGATCCCGCCATATCCGCAAGACGAGGACCTCGATGCAATCTTCGCTGCCGAAAGCCGAGGTGGCGATAAAACACTTTCCTTTGTTCTCGCTGGCGGCCTTGATAAAAGTTCTTATAATGGCGGGGTTCTTCGCGGTTCGCGAAAAGGATTCCGCTTTGCGCAGGATATCGGGGTAAATGGGAGTGAAGCGAAGGAATTGCGCCAGCTTTTGCGCCGCCAGTCCCTGACGATCGCCGTACTTTTCACTCGTGTCGTAAATTCTCAGGAGGTCCCAAAAAACTGACGCCACAACCGTAAGTTCCTGGGTTCTGGCGGAGTCCTTGAAATGCTCCGGCGTTAACTCGCCAGCCTGAACGTCAAAGACCACCTCCAGGACGCGAATATATTTCTCATAGGAAACGGCAGCTTCCGAGAACGCTTTTTCATTCATGCACGCGCGTGCTTTTTTGATCAGACTGACCCGGCTTTTCCAGAGCATCAATTTGCGCTGCTCACGGGCCCGTTCTTGCGCCAGCAGGGCTGAACCTGATGATTTGGTTGACGACTCTCCAGCGACCAGGCTCCGATAGCAGGACATGCAGATCTGGGGCGGCACCTGTTCTCGATTTCGCTCCGAAATTTGCTCTACGGTTTGCGGATCGAGTTGCTGCAAGTTATCAACGGTCGCACCGCATCGCGGACACACAACATTCGACATTTGAATATATCATCTTAAAGAAGGTGAAGGGGGTCAATATCGACGCTGAGATTTGTTCCAGGGGAAAGAGATTTCTGCCGATCCAGAACTCGTTGACAGAGCCAAAGCAAGCTTTTTGAATTTTCGGCCTTGATGAGGATGTGAAAGCGGTAGGCTCTTTTCAATCGTGCCAGTGGAGCCTCAGCCGGCCCGAGGATTTCGCAGCGTTGCTGCAGCGAAGTTTTTTGTGTGATTTCGGAAAGCTGTCGCTGAATTTGCAAGGCGCTGGCCCAAGCGCGATTGCGATGAAGATTCTGGACACGCAATACGGCCAACCTTTGAAACGGCGGATAACCCAGAGGCTTTCGGTGTGTCAGTTCCAGCGCCGCGAATCCTTCGTAATCGCCCCTGGCGGCGAATTCAATACTTGGATGTTCAGGATTGTAAGTCTGAATCAACACGCGTCCCGGGTTGTCCGCAGTGGCGCCGTGGCGGCCGGCCCGGCCGCTCATTTGCGTCAACAGCTGAAAGCTTCGTTCGGTGGCGCGAAATTCTGGCAGGTTAAAGCCAATGTCGGCAAGGACGAGGCCAGCGAAGCGAAGACGCGGAAAATCCAGCCCCTTAGCGATCATTTGTGTTCCGATCAGGATATCAATATCGCCTTTCTCCATGCGGCCAATGAGTTCTTCCAGTTGATCCCGTGACTGAATTTCATCGCGGTCGGCCCTGGCCAGTCGTGCCTCCGGAAAAAGCCGGGCGAGACCTTCCTCGATTTGTTCCGTCCCAAGTCCGGAGGGCAACGAGCTGCCACCGCATTTTCGGCAGTCCTCTTTATAAGGCTCCGAGTAATCACAGTAGTGGCAAACCAAGTGCCGCTTGCCGTGGAGAGACAGGTGAATATCGCAGTTGGGGCAAAGTGGAGAATCGCCACATTGAACGCAGACCACGGCCGAAGAGTATCCCCGTCTATTTAAGAAAAGCGCCGCTTGCTGGCCTTGATTCAGGGTTTCGAGCAAATTCAGATGGAGCTCGCGGCTCATCCAGCCTGGAAGATGCTGTGCCTTCTCTGTTTTCCGAAGGTCAAGAACGGAAATTGTTGGCAGCGGTTGATCGCCGATGCGCTTTTTCAGTCGATGGAGGTGGTATTTCCCATCGATCGCGTTCTTCCAAGTTTCAAGGCTGGGCGTGGCCGAACCTAAAATCACCGGGAAGTCAAAGTCCTTGGCCAGCACAATGGCCGCATCACGAGCGTGATATTTCAGTTTCTCTTCTTGTTTGAAACTGGATTCATGCTCCTCATCGATGATGATAAGACCCAAGTTCGGGATAGGACAAAAAAGCGCC
Organism: Bdellovibrio sp.; assembly: GCA_003176075.1. Classification (GTDB taxonomy): domain Bacteria; phylum Bdellovibrionota; class Bdellovibrionia; order Bdellovibrionales; family Bdellovibrionaceae; genus PSRN01. Next base: position 17,252 of record PSRN01000280.1, on the reverse strand, counting down.
GAACGGGCGCCAATCAAGATTTTCCGCCGGCCTTCGAAAATCGACCACCACTGTTCGGTTCGCTCGCGATTGGTCAACTGCGAATGAAGGGTCGCGACCTGCTCGCCAAAGCGTTCGGAGAACCGGCGGATCAGCTGGGGGGTGAGGGAAATCTCAGGAACCAGGAACAATCCGCACTTTCCGTCGGCGAGAACTTTCTCCAGCATTTCAAGGTAGACTTCGGTTTTCCCGGAACCGGTCACGCCAAAAAGCAAATGGACGCGAAACCCACTGTGGGAGGTCATTTCATCAATCGCTTGACGCTGTTCCTGGTTGAGTTCGTGCTTTGGTTGGAGCGCGATCTTGGGCACGGCGGGTGCCTTGCGCGACCCGAGGGTTCGCGCGGTTCGACGAAGGGGCGGAAAGGCCAAGTCGGTCACGAGACCTACTGGATGCACGTAATATTCGCTGAGCCATTCAAGCCACCGCATGTAAGGCGCGGGAAGTGGTGGGAATTCTTCGTCCACACTCAGGATATTTTTGATTTCAAATTCCATCTCTTCGGTGGGTCGCGAATCGGGACCGAGAATCACGCCTGTCGTCTTGCGGTTGACGAGCGGCACCCAAACCCGCTGGCCGCGGGTGAGCTCCGGGAAAAGGGCCTTTTCCGACTGATAGGTCAACGGCTGGTTCAAGCCAGCGTCGACCGCTACACTCCATCGCTGAAGCTCGTGATTTACCGGCGGCTCGGGCGTAGGCAGAGAGACATGCTCGGACTCCGCCATCAGCGGAACCTCTGGTAAAATTCTTCCACCGATTGGGCGATTTCAGGATCGCGCAGACCTTGAAACTTGATCGGCTGACTCAAGGTAGACGGAGAAAATTCACTGCCCTTGGTCCCTCGACCGAGGCCGTTCACTTTGACGATGTTGATTTGGACGCTTCTTTGATTCCAGCGCACCGTTCGCTGATGGGGAAGCGAGAGGCCATGGGCGTAGGCGGTGTAATTGTCGGCTTGAACCTCCACCTTCGAGGGGAGGCGGAACTTGCGCAGAAAAAAGAGATCCTGTTCGATCCAAAAACCGGGGAGTGGTTCGCCTTCCACCGGCGATGGGACCCCCAGCGCGTAGGCGATGGAGCCCCCCACGCGTGAAAGGCGAACATTGACCTCCGGTGGATAGTTGAACTCCTTCTTTTCCGAATCAGGCTCCCTGTTTTTGTCGCCCTTCTTGTCCCTCTTGAGTTTTGCTTTGGCGACTTTGGGAGCTGGCGGCGGCGGTGGCAGCGGCAGCAACACTTTCATGCGCAAAAGGTGGTTGATGAAGCTGTCGCGGTTGCGGACATAGAAATACTTTTCGACAAAATCATCGGTCAGGGCTTTGCTTTGCCGTCCTCGCTCATTCACAAAAAATTTATGGCCGTCGTTGTACACCGATTGAAATTGAATGACACCCGTGGCAGCTTCGCCGCCGCCACCGGCGGTGAATTGGCTGCCACCGCCCACGCTGTGGTTAGGCCATTCTTTTGGCGCTTGTACCGTCACGCGCATTTGACCTTCGCCATTGACTTGCCAGATCTCACGAAGGGTCAAGCTGTCAGAGCCACTGCTAAAAACGACATCTTGTTCAACGACATAGACGCCGCTGCCCGCATGACTCACCCACTGACCGGCGATGAATTTTGAGCCGGGAATAAACCCCCAGCTGGGAGGCGACCCCAGCAACCAAAGGTTCAATAAAAGGATCAATAAAAGTGGCGTGGAGCACTTCAGGCCCCTCACGGGACGAGACCTTTCAGATAATGGGCGAGATCATCGTGAAGTTCAGTGTTGCGCAGGCCGAGTTCGATATTGGCCTTCAGATAGCCCAACTTATCCCCGGCGTCGAATCGTTTGGCGGCAAAGGTGGAGGCGAGCATCCGATGTTCTTGCGCCATCAGATTCATTGAATCCGTGAGTTGAATTTCACCATTGATCCCGGTTTTCGCGTTTTTCAAATAAGAAAAGATTTTGCCGTCAAATACGTAACGCCCGGGCAATGCCCAACGGCTGGGAAATTTTTCGGGCTTTGGTTTTTCCACAAATCCCCTGACTTCAAACAGGCCGACGCCCATGGGAATTACATCCGCGACGCCGTACTTCGATACGTCTTCGGCCTCCACCTCCATGACGGCGACACAAGAGGCCTGGTGTTCACTGTAAACCTGAGATAGCCGGCGGGTCGTGTTTTGCTCGGGGGTTTCCGCGATCATGATCTCATCACCGAGAAGCACGGCAAAAGCCTGGTCGCCGACGATGGGATAGCCACAAAGCACGGCGTGTCCCAGTCCGTTGGGTTGTTTCTGCCGAATGCTGATGATGTTGGCCCGATCGCGCACGCGGCTCACGCGTTCGAGCAGTTGGCTTTTTCCGTCACGGAGAAGCTTGTCCTCGAGTTCGTAGGAAGTATCAAAAAAATCTTCGATGGCGGTTTTGCCCCGGCCTTGAATCAGGATGATGTCTTCGATCCCCGCTTCGACCGCTTCCTCGACCACATACAAAATAATCGGGGCGTCGACGATCGTCAGCATTTCCTTGGGAACGGTCTTGGTGGCCGGTAGGAACCGAGTTCCCAAACCCGCCGCCGGGATGATGGCTTTTCTCACTTGCAACTGCGGAAGTGCCGAAGGCACCGACTTGGGAGTTGATGGCATACTCCAAACCTTTTTCCCATTGAAAGATAATGGTGACAAGGTTTCAATGTCTCAACCTGAGACTTTTCATGACTGCTCCATGGTGCCACTTTGCGACAATTAAGTCGTCTGATAAGCTTTAAGGCAGAGGGGCAATTCCATGAATGAGAAATCGCGTTCTTTGCTGATGCAGCTGTCGAGCCTATTGATTTTTGGCCTTGGGACTCTCTTTTCCTTTCAAAACTGCGGCAGCAATGATTCAACTTCAGATGCGCCGTCTTCATTCACCGGCGGGACCAACAACAATTTCAGTTCCGCGCCTTATCCCTACGACATCAGCTTCAATCAAATTGCCTTCATGAGTTGTTCACAAACGACGGGCGGGGGCGGCACGGTGATGCCCGACGATCTCGATAATCCGTTTTTCACGTTCCGCGCGGGGGCCTATGACAACCGCGTGTTGGCGCAACGGTACCCGGCCATCTTTACCACGAAATTTGCCGATCCTGAGTTGACTTATCGATTGAAGGCCGGTGTGGGTCTCAACGCGAACTACGTCAATTACGTCAAGTCCACTTTTGCCGGAAGACTTTCAACTTCTTCAGATCCAAACACTTTGAAGACCCTGATGCGTGACGGCCTTGCGAGCAGCAATCACAATGATCAACCCTTAACCGGTTCAATCTTTCGACAACGGTCAAACGCGGCCTTCACCTGGGCTGATTTCACCAACGGCAGGCTGTCATTGAGCTCGCTTTCCGCCACCGGCGTTGCCAACCTCCTGGTCAATGGTCTGGATCTGGGAAGCACGTGGGGCTTTGAGCGCCAGAATTACTTCCCGGGGGCAGGCGACGTTGGCCAGCGGGCCCTGGAGGCTTCCCTTATGGACATCAAGGCGGAGGACCAAAGGGACCAACTCTTGAACAACCTGCCAAGCTTTCAGCTGATGGCGGGATTTGTTCCCGCGGGGTCCGATGGGACGGTGTTTGAGTACGAGACGCCAGGGGATCGCAACAAGCAGCTTTATGGCCGCGCCTATCGCTTGACGATGACCCGCAACTGGAATGGCCGGGTCGATTATCTTCCGGACGGCGCGACTCCGCCCAATCAGGTGGCTCATCCGGCCACGTCGATCCGGTATGATCTGATTGATAGCGTGCAAGAGGTCGACCTTTCGACCACGGCGGAGACCGATTTAACGGCCAAGGAAAGCCAAGTGTGGGATTGTTTTTCGCTGATTATTGTTCGCGATATGGATCGCCGGGATGCCGTCTCAGGAAAATATTTTGATCCCGATTATGATTTGAATCTGTGGACGCCCCAACCGAATCCAACCAAGAAAAACAAATTCTACGATTATCAGCCGACCCCGCAGGCGCCCATTATCCCGGGGGTTCGCATCGCTTGTCCACCGCAGGAGCTGGGCGATGGTTCGAAGCCCGGCACGCTCAACTATTCTCAGGATGGCGGTCGGGCCCGGTTGCGGCTCGAAGTTGCACGCCGATTTTTGCCGGCGGAGTATTGGGAGCTCAACACCAATCCCGAGTACATGTGCGCGGTCCCGCGCAACACTGTCCGTGGGGTTGGAACTTGTTACCAATCCGGCGATTTTGATCCCAGCCAGTACATCTTTTACACCCAGTCCGGCGTTGAAGGGGGAGTTAACGTGAGCTGCGGGATCAATCCCAACAACGGTCAATTGCAAAAGGAATGTCCCGCTTTTGTGAGTTTGTGCTACCGCCGGGAATAGCTCGTAGTGAGTTTGACGATCGGAATTCGATCCTAACCTAAGCTTCTTAATTCTCCTCGCTCTTGAGTTCATTCAAATATGTTTGATCAGGCAATGATTCTTCGAGAATGAGGACCGCCTTATCTTCAAGGGATGAGTCTTCAATTTCAGAGAAGTTGAAGTCATTATCTGAAGTAATCAAAAGACTTAGGCTAGAGGACATAAAAAGGTTGAGAATCATCGCATCTGGACCGCGAATGCCAAACCTCCCCATCGTCCCCACCATTTCGTTCCACAGAAGTGGACGTGGTACCAAGTCGGAGGTTTGACCTTCTATCATCTCTATAAAAAATAACCCAAAGTCCTCTTCCAAGATTCGCCACTCATTGCCGAGAATGTCCCCGACATAAGTGGTACAAAACGCTTTCCACCCAGCTTCGCCAGAAACGGCAACGAGTTCCCTTCGAATTTCTTTAAGTTTGCCTTCCCCAATTTTATACGAGCGTCGGTTTCTCCTCGCACTGACTTCTTGATCGCGAATATTTTTAGCTAGATTAAACAGCGTTCTGTTTTGCGTGTGGGGGTCCATAAATTTGTACAGCTTAGCTACCCCGCGAGTAATCATCTTCCGAAATATGAGATCAACGAACTCCAAGCGGCCTACGACGTTCGTGTGAATCGGAATATTATTTTCCTCTAAGATCATGGAGACTTCAAGCGCTTGAGGGTAGAACCTGTCGTCTTTGTATGACATCCCATACAGGAATCCTGTGTCGGCAAGGCAGCCATTGCTACAGTTGACCTGGTCGAGAAAAGTTTTTAGTTGCCCAAGTCCCTTAAGAACACGCATTAGACTGCGATGTCCTTACTCGGCTTGGCTACCTTTTTTGATTGATCTGATTTGTTCACGATCTTCAATAAATCTTCAGGAGGCGCCTTTTCGCCGAGTTTTTCCAATTTCTCGGCCCACTTTTTTGCGGCACCTTTATTAGGACCATGCTTCTTTTTTTCCATAAAGGTCTCCTTGCATCTAAATTGTTTTATCACACCCCTGTCTCGATTTCTAACAATCTGTAAATACACGCTTTTTTTCAACTACTCTTATAATCATAAGCTCTGCGGGGGAGTGCCAGACGGTTCGTTGACTTTTGATCCAGCCCCGTTAGGATTTTTTGACGAGGCTATACCCCATGACGATTTTTTTGCTCTTTTTTGGCTTGATGGTCCCCGGGGCCCAAGCCCAAGTCCATGTGAGTTCAATTTCGGCCGCGAGTGCTGGCACCGGCAGGGCGGCGGTGGAGCCGCTGGATACGCCCTTTCTCAACCCGGCAGCGCTCCCCTATTCGCCGGGGTACTACTTCGGCATGGGGTACTCGGTCCTGCGGTCGAGCAATCCGCAAGGGTCTGATGTGTTGGCTTTGGCTCTAACCGACAATTTGCCTGAGACGGTCATTCCAACCACCCTGGCCTTCGTGCAAGAGAAGCATGAGGAAAACGGAACCGCCGGCGTCCGCAAAGACCTTCGCTTGGGAGTTGGAAATTTCATTGTGGGTCGCAATGCCCTGGGCCTTGGTCTGGCTTATCGGATGGCGCAAAGTGAATTCACTTCCACCACCCAGCAGCTCAACATGTTCGCGGGAACCATGGTGGCGATCAACAAAGAATTAAGCGTGGCCCTGGTGCTGGAGAATATACTTCCGCCGTCCAACGCGACGCCCGAGCCGGATCGCTTGAGCCCCTCGACCTCTCTGGGTCTCAGCTACAATTTTCGCACCGTTATGCGCGCCAAGCTCGATGTGATCAGCGAAGGCAATAACTCCTTTGGCCGACCCACCGTCGCCTTTGGTTTAGAGAATTACTGGAATCGCTGGTTGATTTTTCGCGTTGGTGTGTCCCACAATTCGGAGTTGGCGCAAAATATCGCTTCCGCGGGGGCGGGTTTTGGGGGTCCCAGATTCGGAATTCATTACGCATTTCAAAACATCCAGGGTCCCGATGGGACCGATCCCCGGCATTCGGTTGACTTGTCGGTCCCCATTTGGTAGCCGGTCCTTTTGCACAACGGCGTACAGCACCAAGGCGACACTAGAGAGCGGAGATAGCTTATGGCATCAAAAACACGAGCGACCGAAATTAAGCGCATTCGAAGAGATCAACGAACCGGGCGCAAGCGAAAAAATAAGCTGGCGAATTATGGAACCACGCCATCGCCCAAAAAACTGTTCGGCGACGAGTAGGTTAAAGTTAGCGTGCTTGGTTAGCAGGTGATGCTTCGGTAGCCTGTTTGTTACGCAAACCTGAAGGCATTTGGTTTGCGCCGCCCTTCAAGTCCCAACGGAAAAGCAACTCCACCCAGCCGGATTGACCCGGAAGAAAGCGCCATTGTTTAAGGGCCTTAAGGGTTTTTCCATCAAGGCTGCGAAATCCAGAAGATTGAACCAACTCAAATTTTTCCAGTTTTCCTTCTGTATTTACGAAGCCGTTGAAGATCACGGTTCCTTGGCGGTTGTTCAGGCGGTCGTCTTCGCTGTAAGCCGGAATCGGGTTACCAGGTTGTTGCTGTAAATCTCTGAGACCACGAACCTCGGGGTTGGCGTTCGTGTTGCCGGATCCTCCGCCTTGCGCGGCGGCCTTCTGTTCAGCCTGTTGATCCGTCCCATTTTTCATGGCGGCCTCGGCTTGGTCGTTTTCGGCTCGCAAGCGAGCTAAGAGGGCCAGCTTTTGTTCGCGGCGAGGATCTTCAGCTGGTTGGGTGGCAGCGGCTTTTTCTTCGACGGGTTTCTGCTCCACTGCTTGATTCACTGGGGCTGGAGTGTCGGCGGTAGTGGCGGTGTTAGTGGCGGCGGTAGTTTCGGTGGCCTTGTCTTCAACTTTGGACGGAACTTCATTGTTTTGAACCATCTCTTCTTTGGCTTGGCTGATGCCCTCTTCGGCCACGCCGTGCAGGGGCTTCGCTTCTTTCGCGCGGGCCTTCGCTTTAGGCAAAGTCTTGGCGATGAATTTACCGGGCCGTTTGGGTTTGCTGCTCTTGACGAGCGGAACCGGGCTGGTTTTGGCCGGGGTTATTAAATCTTCTTTGGTCGAATTTTCCTTGGAGGTGTTGGCGGAGGCACTGGCGGGTTCATCTTTTTTCACTTCATTTTTCACTTCACTTTTTAATTCATCGGCAGGAGCTGCGGGGGTGCCAGGAGCTGCAGGGGTCCCAGCGACGGTTGCGGCCGGTGCTTGGGGTGCTTGGGGTTCTACGGCAACCGGGGTGGCGTTCTGGGTTGATGTGAACGGATTGTGCGAGAAATCGTAAGTGGCACAAAAGTAAATGATGGCCGCGAAAATCGCAGCGTGGATCGCGCCTGACCAACCGAAGTATTTTTTCATGAATCCTCCAAGGAATATAAGAACCCAGGAAAATGAAAGGCAAAATCAGGGCCAAAACGGTTGCGGCATTGCTCAGGCGTGAGGGCAAGTCCGGTGACAAGTTTCAAGACAATGCGCGGGAATTGTCACTGTTCGCACCCTCTCCGTAATTATCTGGGGTGGGGCACTTTTTTACGATGCACGCTGACGACAATCCGGTTTTCGAGTTGCTTGTTCCAGTATTTCAGGGCCTGATCGAACGGCTCAAAGGTCCAAGGGTCATCTAGAAACATCGAATTTTTATGCCAAACGTAATCGGGATTAATGTAGATCATCGCATGCATAAACTGGTGTCTAAGTCCAGTGTGACTGATAGCGATGATATCTCCAAAATGTAGAGCTTCGTCAGGAGAAACTTTAGTGAAATTTTCGTCAAGCATATCTCCGAACTCTTGCCATCTAGTTACAAAAATTTTGAAATCGGGAAGATGCCATATTAAAGTTGCGTTTAAACAGTTCGCTTCGAACTCGGCCTTTTGGTTTGTAAGACGGGCGGCAGCTTCCGGAAGCAATTCGCTGAGGGAAAGCGAGGAAAGGCCGTTCTTATGGGCCGCGTTCAGACGATCCGCGATATCCTTCTGCCTTGCTATGTCCTTCTGGGAAAACCTCCGCGATCGCCGGAAAACTGCTTTCGTCGCTCAAGATAATCCGTAAATCTTCGACTCGAACACGATCTTTGAAAGGATATGAAATTTCGGCGCCAGGCCTAAGAATCAGGAGGTTGCTGTGGGGGTGGCTGTTTAAATATGCCCGCGCATAGTTTGGCGAGGTGCCGACGAAGACTTCATTACACATCTTCGTCGCGAGCGATTTTTTTGCGTCATCCGGGAATTCAAGAATTGCGAAAACACTTGTGCCATAAACGTTGAACACTAAGATAAAAGCGCAAAAGTAGGCATTGTGTCTCATTGTCATTTCAAATAATGCAAGATTAGTTCCGATGCCTTAAGAGCTCACTCGGTCGCTGAGGGTCGTCAATTTCTGTGAACCTGCATGACCATTACCTGATCAGGTAGCGCCATTTTGGGAACAGTGCCAATATGATGTCGGTCTGGGAATTACTGAAGAACCCGGGAAAGTTTCAAAGGCGCGATTTTTCGATGGGCCTCGATATCAAATGTGTGCCATTGGCCATTCACCAATTGGGCAGTGGCGATGTATATGGCATCGTAGCCGCTGACCTTGTATGCAAGGGATATTTCAGCCGCTGCTTGAAGAAGCTCATGCCCCAAGCCGATTCTTTCCAAACCCAAAGTCTCAAGTATCGTGAGGCTCTCTTGCACCTTGCTTTTATTTCGGAATACTCTGCAGAGTACGTGGATCATCTCAGCAAAAAAGAGCTCGGGAACGGCAAAGAAATTCGGATGATTCTCAATTTCCTTTAAGACTTCGTCGGCGGCCTCTTGACCGATGGGTTCATTCACAAACCATTTCAGCGCGACGGACGCATCAACAATTTTCATTTACGGATCTCACGAATGAGATCAATGGACTTCAATTCGCTAGGAAGATCAGTTCGCAACTGCTTAATTCTAGAAACAAGTTCTTTGCGCTTTTCATCCGCTTCCCGATCGACAAATCTTTTTTGATAATCTTCCAATGTGATCAAGACCGCCGCGGGCTTGGAGTTGCGTTCAATTAAAATCGGCCCCTTCCCGGCCTGTAACTTTTTGAGAATCGAACCGAGGGACTGCCTTAACTGTAAGGCATTGGTTTTTACCATAAGATTTTCTCCGCAATGAACACTAGTATGACACATGACTATACACGTGTCAAATTATGTTGATGAATTTTGAAGGTTTCTCAGCTGTGCCTCGACACAGTGATTTTGTCTCTCAAGAAAGAAGCATCAGTACACTGTATGGCGTCCCATATGAAGTACACTCTACAACAATATACTTAGTTATTGCAACATCTTGGATTCCAAGGCCGATCGCCCACTTCGAATGCCTCAGGTATATCGCCGAATCGTCGCCGCCAATTCCAGGTGCTCGGCCGCGCCGACAAGTCGAAGAGCCGTTTCCTTTGCGGGTCGTGGTTTGGCCCCCGGATGCTCGCGCTTGAATTGCTCGATCCGCCCAAAGCTCTCTTCCAACTGTCGCCGGTCGAGCCAGCCGTCGACCACCGCCTTGCAGATGGCATCGATGGCTCGCTCCGGTGAGCTCGGATCATTGCAATAAAGCAGGAGGTCGATCCCCGCCTGAAGGGCCCGCACCGGAACGAGGCGGGGGTCGTAATGGTTTGACAGAGCCTTCATATCCAAGTCATCGCTGATGACTAAATGCCGATAGCGCAGTTCTTCCCTTAAAATCCGGCGCAAAAAAATCTCTGACAAAGTCACCGGCCACTCGGGATCGATCCGGGGAAACAAAATGTGCGAGCTCATGACCATTTCCAATCCCGACCGAAAGGCGCGCAGAAAGGGCTTAAGTTCGACGGCGCGAAGGCGCTCAAGGTCGGTCTGCTCGACGGGCAGGTCTTCGTGGCTATCGACCAGTGTGTTGCCGTGGCCGGGGAAATGCTTGCCGCAAGGAATGATCCCCGACTTGAGGTAGCCACGCACCAGCGCCGAACCCAGTTTCATGACTCTTTCGCTGGTGTCGCTGACGGCTCTGTCGCCAATGACCGTGTTTTCCGGATTCGTCAGAATGTCCAGGACAGGCGCAAAATCAAGATTGATGCCGACCGCGCCAAGTTCAACTCCCATGGCTAAACTCATATCAAATGCCAATTGGGCGGAATCGCCGATGCCCAGCTGGCGCAGTGGCGGCCATTGGGTGAAGGGCTCTTTCAAGCGGGCGACCCTTCCGCCTTCCATATCAATGGACACAAACAAGGGAAGTCCCGAAACGGTTTTCGAACTCAGGGACTGGATCTCGGCCGTGAGGTCATAGATCTGTTGCGGGGAATTCAGATTGCGGGGAAACAGAATGACCCCGGCGATGTCGTAATCCACAAGAAAGCGTCTTTCTTCGGCGCTTAAGGTGGGACCCGATAGCCCCATGATCAGATGATGACCGGCCAGCTTTTCCAGAGTCATCACTGCGGAGGTGACGCCCGTGGCGGCCGGGCCGCCCACGCCGCCCACGCCGAAGGTACCGGCTTGGCCAGTCATTGGGGGTCCTTGGCGGAGTCGGAAGCCGGCGGGTTTGGCGGTTCATCCCGTGGAATTTTCGCTTTGAGCTGGATTCCTTTACCAGCCGGGACCCCTTGCTGTTTGGTCGCGCCCTCGGGAATGATTGGCTTTGGCACCTGCACTTCTTCATGTTTGATTTGCGAAAGGATATTTTTTTGGCCCGTCGGCACTTCACCGAAGAGTCCAGCAAGCACGGGGCTTGGAACCTTGAAATCAGCGGTCGCCGTTGAGGGGCTCGCGGTCAGTTCAAGAGCCATCTTTGTTTCGGTCATGTGGGTCGATATGATTTCGCCTTTTTCGGAAACAAAGTTGATGGAGTTTTGACCCAGGAAGGTGTTTTCGACGCGCAAGACCCGCAGTCCCTCTTGGACTTCGTAATCCTTTGTCGTGGCGACTCCATCTTTCACTTCGCCGAATTCCTCGGCCAAGGCACGGTACGAAACTCTGAGGTTTGGCTTTAAGCCTTGTTTCGTCCGCAAAATATAGTGAAGCAGGAACTGGCTGAGAAAAACCCCTGTGGGCAACGGCTTTTGAATTTTTTCGTCTTGCCCGTTGTTCTTGATGTGGGCCGTGTACTTGCCGTCAGCGAAAGTGGCGTCAATGGTGCGGGTTTTTTTTCCCGAAAGAGCGGTATAGGAATAACTGAGCGGCACCAGATTTTCGTCGCAGACGGCTTTGATGCTTTCGGTGTCCTCGCCATCTTCTCCCACCGTTTTCATAAATGTGGTGGACGTGAACTTGAACTTCTTTTTCTTCCCCTCCACCGGCTCAAAGCGGTGCCGCATAATAAAGAAACCGACGTGTTGCCCGGACCGGAAAACCCTGTAGTAACCTTCAAACAGTGTCTCGGAATGGGACGGTTGACCGCAAAAAAGAATCAATGCCGCGACCATCAATAGGGAAGACAGTAATGGTTTACGCGAATTCAGCGAACCGACCATGGTCGAGCCTCTCCAAGTTGGTGCCTTCGGCACCTCCGCAGTGCCGTTATTTCGTTCCAAAAGTCTGACTTGGCCCCGCGAGGAAGTCAAAACCCCTTTCGCTTCTTGTGGCGGTCTGAGATCCGAGGGAAAATGATGACTATGATCACTGCCAAAGGCCAACGCGGGGGCTCCACCGGAGATCGCGGACAAATCGCCATATTCGTCGCTTTGATATTCCAGGTTCTTTTTGTGTTCTTCGCCATGGTGGTCAACGTCGGTCTTCTGGTCCATCACAAAATCAATCTGCAAAACTCGGTGGATCTTGCCGCCTACTATGGCGCCATGAAGCAGGCCGAGTCCATGAACGCCATTGCGCACGTGAATTATCAACTCCGGCAAGCTTGGAAGCTGATGGTTTGGCGCTATCGGATGCTCGGCATGGCCGGCGACACTATCAATCATCCTTACGATTCGGTGAATAAGACGTTGCGGGGGCCAGGCTCGGTGGACCAGCCCTTTACGGCGGCCAATGGTCAAGTTTGTCCCACGAGTTTTTGCATCAACTATCCCGTTTTTGACTTGATGGAACCCAACGAAGACTACTGCCGGGATATGTGCGCGGGGGTCAATATCCCGTTGCTTGGAATTCCCTCGGAAAACGGGATTAATTTCGGCTTGGCGGAGGGAATTCTCGGAAGTCTCGCCAGATCCATCGAAGATGCCTCACGCAATCTGGTCGACAAGACCAAGAGGCAGTGCCGGATCAGCTCGAGTCTGACTTGGTTTGCTCTGGCCCGCTTTATCCTTGCCTATCGCCAGGAAATGAAAAACCGCAAACAGGTCCTCAACCACCTGGCCAACGATATCAGTTATTCCACCACCGATCTTCGTGATATCGACGGTGATTCGGTTCGCGCCGGGGCCGCGACAACATTCTACAAGAACTTGACGGCGCAAAACCAGGAACAAATAGACATCAATCAAGCGGAAACCGGATCCCGGGCGGGAGGAGCCGGGGGAAATCAGGGCTCCTTCACGTTCTACAACGCTCTCGGAGAAACCGCCTGCCAAGGCACCGACGGCAATGACCAGATCCCGCCCAAGTGGTTGAATGAAATTTTCCTGACCCCTTTGTATGTCTATCTTGAAGGCGATTGCGACGGCCATACAAGCATCGGCTTTGAACCGAGAATTATCAATGCGGGAGGCACCTTCAGCAAACCGCGATACGGCGACGGATTGGACCCCGCGATGATTGATCAATTGGTCAATTTGATCACCGATCCCAATGACCTCAATGCTCCCGCGAATCGCCTTTGGCATACGACCGTGGGTTACGAAAAAAATCCCTGGTGCGCGGCCTATGTGGGAGTGCAAGCGACCACGTCGCCGAAAATTCCTTTCAGTCCCTTCGGCGCGGTGAAACTCACCGCGCGTGCTTTCGCCAAGCCCTTCGGCGGCCGTATCGGTCCCTGGTACTACCGCGAATGGCCGCAGGGAGCCGCCGCTTCGCAAGGCGCTGACAAGATCGATCCTAATCTTCCGCCCCGCATGGTTTCGGGCGAGGCTCCGCCCGCGGTGTCGAATGATAGCCTGCAAGCCGATTTCAGCCGCTACACCGGCGACCAGATCGGCACCAAGAGCACGCTTTCCATGGGGCAAGTCACTTCCGCCATCTGGCAGCGCAATCAGCCGCCGACGCAAGCCAAGTGGGATTACTACAATCACCTAATCTCGAGCACGGACCTGAGTGATCCCGCCAGCACTGGTGATATTTTGGCGTGGGACAGTCAAGGCAACAAAACGGTTGCACTCCGTGACTTGGAAATTGCCTTTGTGATTCCTGACCAGTTCGACATCACCTATTATTCCATAGAGCCGGATTTTTGGCGCAACTATGCGGTGAGGTTGATGAACCGGGACGATTTCGCCAACACACAGGTGCGGGGTGATCTGGGGTATCGCAAGGGAGCTGGCCAACCCTACGAGTCCATGACCGTGCGGGATCAGATTGTTTTCTCGCGAACCAACAACATTTACCCCTGGAATATGCTCTCTTATTATATCGGCGCCAATCAAGGAGCCACCACCGCATTCATCGAAACACTGACGAGCTGGCACATGACCCAGCCGGGTGATTATCGTTTGGATCCAGTGGACCGGTTTGGCCAATGCCAGGAAAGATTCGTCATCAACGACGCCCAGCCTCCCAACGCGGCGGTTCCCGGAAACTGCTTTGCGGGAGGCCGCACCGGTTATTCAGTGAAAATGGTGGACGGTGAGTATTTGCAAGGGAGTGACCTTGAGTTTGGTGGCGAGGGTGTCTCGGGTCCGCTATCGAACGCTTGGACAGAGGACAGTTTCAAGTAGTGGCGAAAAATATCGATCAAATCAAGCGGGAGAACCTCAAGGGGGCAGTTGCACATACTGCTGTGGAAGCTCCGTTATTGCAACCGAGGGCCCAGTCAGTTAGAAAAATCAACTGCTGCTTGTAAGGGATAATCTTGAGTTTGGCGGCGAGGGAGTCTCGAATAGACTCTTCAATATGCTGAGTCCTCCCCTCGCCTCTGTACGAGCTGGCAGGTGCCCACTTGGAGGGACTTTGGTTGTCCCGTATAATAAGTGCCGCGGGTGGGAAGGGAAAATCGGCGAGCTCCCCGCAAAGCTCCATTTGGCAAATTGATCTCCGTGTGTCCGGCCCACTTGCCATATGTATCTGCCCCCCGGTTGTCTCACCCAAGACTTGCCGGCCGAAGTTAAAGACCATCCGATTCAATGACCAAGGGAAACCTTAACGAGCTACACCGGCAGTCACAGCGAGTTCTGGTGTAACAGCAGCGTGTCCTTTAATCAAACGGTTCACCGTTTTGATATCGACATCGATGTGATTCGCGAATGCCTTCTGAGTGAGCTTCAAAGGTTTCAAAAATTCTTCTGACAGCATCTCTCCAGGAATTGCGGGAAGGCCTGTTGAACGCTTGGACAGAGTATAGTTTGAAGTGACACTTTGAATTGCTCATTTCCAAGCCTCTGTCTCGTTGTGAGACATGGATCATTTTGGGTTCTGGAAACAAAACCAGATCAAGGATAATGGTCCCATGGGGTACGGTTACATGGGGAATCATCACGTTCGTCAGTTTTGGCAGTCATTTTTCTGGAAGACAGTCCTCCAGAAGACATTTCTCAGGATGATCATTCAGAAGAAAATTCATCTCATTGTCGCATGCTCGTTGGTGATGGGTGGAATTCCACCGCAAGCTTTTGCGGACAGCAGCAGCAGCAGTGGCGGCGGTCTTTTTTCTGATTTTTTTGGAGGAGGGCAACAAAAGAAAGACGCCAACTATTACGACCAAAACAAAATTGGAGACAAGTATCAGAATACCGTCGATGGTTTTGATGACGACGATCCCATGGCTGGGCAGTTTAAAGAGGCAGCAAAGAAGTGCAATGAGGCGGCCAAGGGCGCCGAGAATAAATGTAACAACCAGACAAATCCGAATTCGCAACAGGCCACGCAACAACAGCAAGGCGCGAGCAATATGCCTGGCTCCACACCGAATCAAAACTGCAATGCCATGGCCGCGCTGTTGCCAATGCTGACGGGGCTCTTGAAGGCCTTTCAGGGCGACTGCAGTTCCGGCCAAGGCGGTTGCAAGAGTGCTTGCAATGATGCCAAGAACGGCGCCAGCAAGTGCTCTGGCGTGACCGACAAGAAAAAACAACAGGCGTGCATGAAGAACGCCAAGTCGGTCAAGGAATTCGGAGATCAAGCGGGTGGAAATTGCGACAACTACGGCCAAAACCTCGGGGCCATTGCGGCGCTGTTGGCCACTGTGGCTCTCGCGGCGGCGACAATGCAAAATTGCCAGCAGAACTCAACCCAAGTGAACTGCC
Source organism: Bdellovibrio sp. (assembly GCA_003176075.1). Classification (GTDB taxonomy): domain Bacteria; phylum Bdellovibrionota; class Bdellovibrionia; order Bdellovibrionales; family Bdellovibrionaceae; genus PSRN01. Next base: position 1,507 of record PSRN01000280.1, on the reverse strand, counting down.
AGGATCCAAACAGCGCCACGAATCCCAACTATGCGACCCAGTGTGCGCCGGCCAAGAACTGCAATGTCCCCTCGTCTTACGCGAATGATCCGGCTTTCGCGCAACAGTGCCAGTGCCAGTCAGATCCTCGTGGTTGTAACCAGAATACCAACACTCCCGCCGATGCAACGGCGTCGCATGCGGGAACCAGCGGCGGCAGTTCGCCGCCGTCGAGCCCGGGCGGCAGCCAAGGCGCCACGGATCCCACTAAGCCTTTGGGAGGTGGTGGTGGCGGCAATCTGCCAGGCTCGCCCGCTGGTGGTGACTCCACCAGCAACAAGCCGCCGGCTGGCAAGGGACAAGACGGAGCGGCGACCAAACCCGCTGAGTTACAAGTCAACGCCGGCGATTACAACGGCACTGGCGGATCGAATGGAAAATTCGGTAGTGGTTATCCTGAGTCACCCTTACCAAAAGGAAAAGGAAAGATGTCCCAGTTCGTGCTTCGCAGACAGCCCGCGGGAGCGGCCTCCGGTGCCGCCGGACGATCCAACTGGGAAAAAGTGAATGACTGTTATCATGCGACTCGGCCGAGTTTGATTTTCAATTAGAACGCAACGGGAGGGTATAGTGAGAAAAATCGGGCAATTTCCAAGTCGTCGGTGCCTTCACGAGCTCCGCCGCCCGGGGCGGCTCCGTCGGCACTTCCACAGATCTTTGGTGCTTTTCCTTTCGCTTTTCCTGGCGCCCTTTCTGGCACTTACAGCTTTTCAGGGGAGCGCGTTGGCGGATCCAAGCCCCATCGTGGTGACAGGGGCTTCGGTCCATCCGACGGGGGAAACCTCTTCGACGGGGGCGACCAGCACGGCGACTTCTTCAACCACCAATCAAGCCTATACGCCGTCGGTTTATACTCCGCCAGCAGTGACCAACACGACTTACGGCGTGCAAAACAACGGACAAAATGCGGGTCAGCAGCAAGGCAATGGCGCCAACGCCGGAGCCTTGGCTGCCGGGGTGATGGCCGGAATGGCGGCGATGACCTGTGGCAAGCCCGGTATGCAAGCGCTTTGCATTGGTTCACTTTTAGGAGCGGCGGCCGGGCTGATGACGGCCGCGAACATGTCGAACGCGCAGAACCAGTCAGCCGGTCAAGTCGCCTCGGTGACTCCGGCCTACACGTCGAGTGCGAATCCCAGCGTGACGACCTCTCCGGCCTACACGACAACACTGGCCACCCTTCATGCCGCCGCGAGGGCTGCCGACGCGAAACTTTCCTCCGACATGAAGAAAATCACCCTGGCGGACGGTCGAACCGTCGATGTGGCCTCGGCGGTGTCGGATGGATCGGGAAGCGGTCTGTCGTCGAGTGAAATGGGCGCCCTGAAAGATGCTCTTCAAAAAGGACAGGCCGCGATCAAGGCGGGCGGATTGGACGGCATGAAAGGAGTCAAAGTCAACGACGACGGAGCTGGAGGGGATTCGGGCGGTGGCCTTCATGCCTCTAATGGTTCGTCGGATGCGGCGG
>PSRN01000043.1 GCA_003176075.1 Bdellovibrio sp. | reverse complement strand
TGAAGTCGGCCTCAATCGCGAACTCCTCGCCAAAAGCGGTTTCGGGATAAGAAACCAGTACAGGAAAATAAAACCCGCCCTTGTAGCGCGCGATCAGCGGACGGTCGTTGGCGATCAACTCGGCCCCCAGTGTGGCAAAGAACAAGGCGCTGAGAACCCAAAACGCGATGTACGCCCGGCGATTTTGGCGGAAGGTCAAATAACGGCGATCAGTGCGCAGCTTTTTGAACAGCACTAGACTTCCCTCGATTCAAAATCAATCCGAGGGTCCACCAAGTGGTAAATCAAATCGCTCAGCAGATTCAACACCAGCCCGATAATCGAAAAAACATAAAGCGTGGCCAAGACGATCGGATAATCGCGGCCGACAATGGCCTGGTAGCTGAGAAGGCCAATCCCGTCCAAAGAAAAGATCTGTTCGATCAGCAACGAGCCGGTAAACAAAATCCCCACCAATGTGCTGGGAAACGATGAAATCACGATCAACATGGCGTTCTGAAAGACGTGCCCGTAGAGAATCCGGTTTTCCGTCAGACCTTTGGCGCGGGCGGTGACGACATACTGTTTGCCAAGGTCTTCAAGAAACGAGTTCTTGGTCAAAAGAGTCAGATAGGTGAAGCCGCCCACCACCAGTGAGGCCACCGGCAAAGTGGCGTGCCAAATGTAATCCTTTATTCGCCCCCAAAGACTGAAGGTGTCGGCGTTGGGAGAACTCAACCCCCGCAGCGGGAAGAACTCCCAGTAGCGCCCTCCGGCGAACAGTACGATGAGAAAAACGCCAAACAAGAAGGCGGGAATCGCGTGACAGATCGTGATGATGAAACTCGTCCACGCATCAAATGCCGAACCGTGCCGGATCGCTTTACGAATCCCTAGAGGTATCGACACTAAATAGATAATGAGTGTGCTCCAAAGCCCCAAAGTGATCGACACCGGCAGTTTGTCTTTAACAATATCCAGCACCGGCCGGTTTTGAAAATAGCTCTCACCAAAGTCGAGAACCAGGTAGTTTTTCATCATTTTGATGAACCGCACGTGCGCCGGCTCGTCAAAGCCGAAACTCTTGTTCAAAAAAGCCAAGTACTCAGGATCAAGACCACGACTCCCACGCATCAGGCGGCCGCCGCCGCCGCCGCTCGCGACCTCGGTCAATCCACCACCCGTACCACCGGCGCCACCCGCGCGGGCCATCTCTATCCGATGCACCATTTGATCCACCGGACCGCCGGGCGTGAATTGCATCACCACGAAATTGACCAGCATAATGGCCAACAGGGTCACGGGAATTAAGAGAATCCGGCGGAGGAGATAGGCGTACACGCTCGCTTACCCTCTGTCTTTTTTCAAGGCCGCGTCCTTGGCCGGGTCCAACCACCATGTGTTGAAATTCGGCATGCGTGGCGCATTCTTCTTGGGCCGTCCGAACTTGTTCCAAAACGCCAGCCGATCCTTCGGCAAATACCAGTTGAGCACGGAATAGTGATTCCACAACAGCACGCGGTCGAGCGCCCGAACGTGGGCGGTGAGCGAGGGCACTGTTTTGGCGGCGACCAGACCTTCGATGATTTCATCGATCACCGGATTTTCGATGCCGGGAAAATTGCGCGAACCCTTTTGCTTGGCCGCGGCCGAGCCCCAAAAGTCGCGCTGCTCATTGCCGGGCGAGTCCGATTCACCTTGGCGCGAACTGATCATGTCGAAATCAAAATCGCGCAGACGATTGATGTATTGAGCCCCATCCACGGTGCGAACGCTCATTTGAATGCCGGCCTTTTTCAACGATTGTTGAAAGGCCAGCACGACACGCTCAAAGGCCGGCGAAGCTGTCATCAAGTATTCAAACTGGAACGGTTGGCCGGCGGCGTTTTTTAAGGCACCCCCGCTGGATTTCCATCCCGCCTGCTCAAAGAGTTTGAGCGCCTTGCGCAAGTTCGCCTGGCGCTCCTCGTCCGTGTTGTTGGTCGGCAAAGTGAAAGGCTGGGGGAACAATTCGGGGGGAAGTTGGGCCTTGAACTTCGCAAGAATTCTAAGCTCCTCACCTGTGGGAAGCCCGCGCGCCGCCATCGGCGAATTTTCAAAGTAGCTGGCCGAGCGCGTGTAGGCGTCGAAAAAGAGATTTTTGTTCATCCACTCAAAGTCAAAAAGCAAAGCGATGGCCTCGCGCACTTCCTTGGACTTGAATAGCGGACGGCGCAAGTTGAAATCGAAGCCCTGATAACCTTGAGGCGAATTGTCAGGGATCAGCTCCTGAATCATTTGCCCCTTCCGTTTGCCTTCGGATTCGTATCCTTGCTGCCAATTTTTGGAGGACATCTCCAAGCGCCAATCGTAAGCGCCGCCTTTAAAGGCCTCGAGCGCCACATCCTCGTCACCGTAAATATCGTAGCGAATGGTCGAGAAATTGTTAAAGCCGCGCCGGATGGGCAAATCCTTGGCCCAGTAATCCTGCACCAGTTCATAGGTGATGGAGCGGCCGGCCTCGAACGTTTTGATCTTGTAGGGACCACTGCCGAGGGGGACCTCCAGCGTCGTCTTGGTGATGTCGTGGGTGCTCCAAAATTTTTTCGCGAGCAGCGGAATCTCCCCGAGAATCATCGGCAGTTCGTTATTCTGATGTTTGAAATTAAAGCGGATGGTGTGGGCGTCCACGATCACCGGCGACAGGACGTCGGCATAATAGGCTTTGTACTGGGGTAAGTTCTTGGTGATCGTGTCGAACGAAAACGCCACATCCCCGGCAAGGATCGGCGAACCGTCTTGAAACTTCGCCTTTGGATTCAAATGGAAAATGACGTACGTGCGATCGCTCGGATACTCGATGCTCTCGCAAACCAGGCAATACCCCGTTTCCGGATCGTCGGCAATCGCCTGGGTGAGTGTATCCATGGTGTCGGCCAGGCCCGGCGCGGGGTTTCCCTTGAGCGACATGGCGTTCAGCGAATCAAATCCGCCCACGGCGTGCAAGAGAATCGTGCCGCCCTTGGGCGCCGCTGGATCCGCAAAGTCAACATGCTGAAATCCGGGACCATATTTAGGAGTCCCATGAATGGAAATCGCGTGCGCCTTAATCACTCTCCCCTTAGCCGCGCCAAAGGCCAGGAAGGGAAGGGCAAAGACAATCAATACCAACGGAACGATGTGGGACATCATGTGGGATCTCATCTGGGACTTCATCTGGAACTCCTGCGATAAAAAATGCGCCTTTCGACGACCTCCGAAATTTTAACAGACTGTGTGCTTTCAGGTAAGATGGATGAAGGTGGAAAATTGAGAGACCTGTTAGGCAAGCCGGCCTAGAGATCAAAATCTAGCACAAAGTCGGGCAAATCGTAGAGCCAAAATTTCGGCCGCCTCAACATAAGCAAAACGTTTGCAAAGTGCTTGCCGTTGGACCACAAAATTGCGATTTCATCGCGCTCGGTTAATCTGTCCCCGTTCTCTTCGCTTGCTTATCCACCAACTCCCCAGTGACAAAACGGTGCAGAACGCTATTAATTAGCGTTTGATAGGGAAGACCCATCCGATGGGCTTCGGTCTTCAGCTCACTGACAACGATGGCGTCAAGGCGGATCGTGATCGCGGTCTTGGCGGCTTCTGGGTAGACCTTTATTGGACCAGGACGTTTTTTCAGCTTCTTTAAATCATATTCCTTCTTCATAGGATCTCCTCTCTGCGAGAGTCGCCTTTCGCGCGGAAATAATTCTGATGGCGTCGTCCGCGCGCTGACAAAATACGACAAGCAATAAGTTGGACTTTTTCGACCATCCTATTCGAATGAATCTATCCTCGTCAGCCTCCGTCTCGTCGTCGAGAAATTCAATAGCAATGGGGGTCAAGAAAGACTGTCTGCGCCTCCTCGAACCGAATAGAGTGCTTTTTGAAGTTGGAGGCGGCCTTATCCTCGTCCCACTCGAATTTCACAATTATCAATATATCACGCTGTATGTACAATAGCAAATATAAGAATGGAATCGCGTTTAAAGCGTTTTGGCGTGTTTTGGGCTGGGTGGAACAAAACCAAGGGATGTTATTCGAGAGTCCCTACCGCGCCAATTTCAATACCAGCCGGTACATGTTCTCGATTGCAGGCTGGATGCTGGCCACTGGAATGCGTTCGTCTATCCCGTGCCAGCGGGAAGCGTCTTTCTCATAGGTGGCAATGGGATTGAAGCCGTAAGCCTGCACTCCCCGCTCACGCAAAAAGCGCGAATCCGTCGAAAAGGAGGCCATCTCGGGAACCACGGGCAATCCGTGGTAGACTTCTTTGGCAAGGTCTTGAATGGCACTCATAACCTCGCCTTCGAGTGGCGAAGTTCCTTTGCCACCGGCGTCCGCGAGCGGGGTAACAGTCACTTCGGGATCGCCAACAATCTTCACCAATCGCGCCTGTACCTGCTCCACATTCTCATCCGGCAATATCCGACAATTGACGTTTGCCGAGGCGGTAGCGGCCAGCGCGTTGACCTCTGTCCCAGCGGACAACATTGTGGCTACGCAAGTCGTGCTGAGGAGAACCGCGACCGCGGGCCGTGCTTCCACGACTTTCAGAGCCCACTTTGGAATCTGACCCTTCGACGAGCCAATGGCTGCCAGCGCGCGTGCCATCTCGCCGCTCTCGATCTTAGCGAGGTCGCGAAAGTAAGCCCGCGTGACCGGCAAAAGGCGGCGCTCAGGCTCGTCATGGGCAAGGCGGTCGAGAGCTCGTGCCAGCTTGTAAACCGCGTTGTTCTTTTTGGGAATTGACGAGTGGCCTGTCTCCCCGGTGGCGCTGAGAGAGAAGTTCCTGTAGATCTTTTCTGCCAGCTGGGGTCTCACGATGTAAGGGTTGCCGGCATCGTTCAGCCAAATCCCACCGCCCTCGTTCAAGGCGATTTCGGCATCAAGAAGCTCTGGCCGCTTCTCCAAAACCGCTCGGATGCCGAGGCCTAACGACTCCTCAGCGCCCGTGAATGCAAGAATCACGTCACGCTTCAGCGCCACCTTTTCCCGCTTCAGCCGCAGAAAGACTTCGAGATTTGTCACCGCCATTCCGAGATCATCGGCCACTCCCCGGGCGTATAGAAAACCGTCTTTCTCAGTCACTTCATGTGGGGGCGTTGACCAATTTTGATCCTTCGTACCCACCACATCGACATGGGCCAATAGCAGCAGAGGATTTCTTGTGCCGTCCCCCTTAAGCCGCGCGATCAGATTTTGGCGGACGTTTTGGCTGACGTTTTGGCGGTCCGACCCGAAATCGACGATTTCGTAGGCAATATTCTCCTCCTTCAGTCGGCGGGCCAGAATAGCAACGGCGCGTGCTTCATTCCCCGGAGGATTGGTCGTATCGGCCTTGACAAGTTCAGCCAGTGTCTGGCGGAAGTCGCGGGTCACATCTTCGGGCGTCGAAGCGGCCACAGCAAAGGCGGCAAAAAGGATTGGCAGGGCATATTTCATAAGGCCCCATCCGTAATCTAAACTCCTCTCTAAGGCAATCTACAAATTTCAACCCACGTCTTGATGATCGCATCAGGATTCAGGGAAATGCTATCGATCCCCTCCCGCACCAGGAATTCGGCGAACTCCGGATAGTCGCTGGGAGCTTGGCCACAGATGCCGATTTTCCGCCCTTTTCTTTTCACTTGTTGTATGGCTTGGGAAATCATTTTCTTGACCGCGGCGTTTCGTTCGTCAAACACATGAGCCACAATTTCAGAATCGCGATCAACCCCAAGAGTCAGTTGGGTGAGATCATTTGATCCGATCGAAAACCCATCGAAGATCTCACAAAACTCTTCCGCCAGGATCACGTTACTTGGAATTTCACACATGACGTACACCTCGAGGTTTTTCTCCCCTCGACGCAAGCCATTCTTTTCCATTTCTTTGAGAACCTTTCGCCCTTCTTCCACCGTCCGGCAAAACGGAATCATCAGTTTGACATTGGAGAGCCCCATCTCCTCACGAACTTTTCTCATCGCTTGGCATTCAAGGGCGAAACCCGCCTGATATTTCGGATCGTAATACCGTGAGGCCCCACGGAACCCCAACATCGGATTTTCCTCCCTCGGCTCATAGGCCCGCCCGCCCAGCAGGTCCGAGTACTCGTTGGTCTTGAAGTCGCTCATGCGGACGATCACGTCCTTAGGAAAAAAAGCGGCGGCGATGGTGCCGATCCCCTGTGCCAATTTTTCAACAAAGAACTGGCTTGGATTGGAATAACCGCTGGTCTTCCTGCGGATTTCTTCTTTCACGGTTTCGTCGGTTAATGAGGCAAACTGAAGCGCGGCGAGGGGATGAATATTGATTGAGTTGCTGATGATAAACTCCATGCGCGCCAGCCCCACCCCGTGATTCGGAAAAAATGAAAGGCGAAACGCTTCATCGGGATTCCCGACGTTCATCATCAGCTTGGTTTTAGTTTCTTTAAGTTTAGAAACGTCGAAGCGATCAACGAAAAATTCAAGTTGTCCCTCATAGACAAGACCGGTTTCGCCCTCGGCGCAGCTGACCGTCACTTCCTGACCTGTCGAAAGATTATCGGTACCGGACCGTGTTCCGACGATCGCTGGCAGACCCAGCTCGCGGCTCACGATGGCCGCATGGCAAGTTCGCCCTCCCCGATTGGTGATGACGGCGGCCGCTTTCTTCATCGCCGGCTCCCAGTCAGGGTCTGTACGATCCGTGACGAGAATTTCGCCCGATCTCAGTTCAGCGAGGTCTTCTAATTCCTTGATGACCCGCACCCGGCCTGTCCCGATTCTGTCGCCGACGCTTTGTCCCCGCAAGAGGACTTTACCCCGATTCTTGAGGCGGAAGGTTTCTATTTGCAGTGATGGAACTTTTTGCGACTGTACCGTTTCGGGTCTTGCCTGCACGATAAAAAGCTCGCCGGTTTGACCGTCCTTGGCCCATTCCATGTCCATGGGCACGGGTCGGCCCGCTCGTTTCGAATAGTGATCTTCAATCTCACAAGCCCATTTGGCCAGAGTCAGGACGTCATCCTCAGAGAGCGAAAACTGATCCCGATCGGCGGGAGGCACGGGAACATTTTTGACGCCGCGGCTACCCCCCATGTCGTACACCATTCTGAACTCTTTGTTCCCAAGTTGCTTCTGCAGGATGGATCGAAATCCTTTTCTAAGGGTCGTTTTAAAAACATAGAACTCGTCGGGGTTGACCGCGCCCTGGACGACGTTTTCACCCAAACCATAGGCGGAATTGATCACGATCACATCGCGAAACCCGGTTTCAGTATCAATGGAAAACATGACTCCCGACGAGGCCAAGTCCGAACGGACCATTTTTTGAACGCCAATGGACAGGCCCACTTTTCGTTTGTCGTAGCCCTTGTCGTGGCGATAGGAGATGGCCCGATCGGTAAAAAGAGACGCGAAACAGCGCAGGCAGGCGGCCAGGAGTTCGTTTTCCCCTCGAATGTTCAGATACGTTTCTTGTTGACCAGCAAAGCTTGCGTCCGGAAGGTCTTCGGCCGTGGCGCTGCTTCGAACGGCCACGTCGATGCTTGCGGAGTCGTTCAGTTTGTTTTCCGCAATTCCACCGAGTTGCCGGTAAGCCGCTCGAATTTCTTTCTCCATATCTTCGGGGATCGCCGCGTTTAGTATCAACTGGCGGAGCTGCAGTCCTTGTTCGCGCAATTGAGAAATATTCTGCACTTCGAGGCCCCGCAGGGTTTGCGAAATTTTCGCTTCCAGTTGGTTTGCTTCTAAAAGGTAAAAGTAAGCTTGCGCGGTGATTGCGAAACCGTTTGGAACGCGAATCCCTCGCGACGATAAATTGCGGTACATCTCCCCCAGCGAAGCATTTTTCCCACCCACCGAGTTGACATCGTCAATGCGAATCTCTTCAAACCATTTGATGAATTTCACGATCCCCCCCCATCTGCTTGTTGCGGATCACTCGTTTGTAAGTTGCCGAACGTTTCCCGCGCCGTCAAACGTCAAACCGAATTTCAAGACCCGTCGCCAAGTCGGTGTCAGAAATGACCACGGCAATCGGAAATGTGAGAGAATCAAGATCCATGAAACGCAGAGTATCCTCATTTTTGGCGCGAGCCATTTCCGAATTGCTCAAGATAAAGACCCAAGAAGTAATTCCAGCCTCTCTCGTGCCCGCGTGCTTGCTCACAATCCGGAAGGTCGGAATGAACAAGAGTCATCAGCGTGCCTTCTTCTTGCCTTTTGAAAGTCACGGTCACCACCGATTCCTCTCCCAAGGTATTTGGCGAAACCCAAGTGTGTTGAATCCGACCCGGTCGCTCAATATTCGTGAAACGGCCGTAGTGAGCCGTCCCCCTGATAAGCCAGTAGAAGAGGCCATCGACCTTCGCCTCCAAAATGAGTTTTTCGGCCGCATTCCAAGGAGTGCCGGGGATTCTTGGATTCAGCCACCCATCAAAGACCTCATCTTGCGCGGCGGTGATCATTCGCTCAATCTTAAACTCAAGCGTCTTTTGCGAGTTCTTCATTGCTACTTCTCCTTGTTTTTCTTCGTACTATTTTTCTTGTATTCTTTTTCGCGTTTGTTTGCCTCTTTAAATTCGTTTGCCTCGTTAAAATATTGCTGAAATAGATCAAGCCGTTCATTCCAAAATCGTTCGTACTCATGAACCCACAAAGCGACCTGTTTCAGCGGCTCACCCCGCAAAGAGATGTAGACTTCACGGCCCTGCTTTCTTCTTTCGACGAGGCCAGCTCTTTCAAGGAGCTTCAGATGTTTGTTGACCGCATTAAGAGCCGTGTTGAACGGTCTTGCGACAGCAAGAAAGGTCGCTGGCCCGTTGGCCAAACTTCCAATGATCGCTCGTCGGGTGGGGTGTGAGATCGCGGTCAAAACATCGGTGAGTTGATCCATATTTGATATTACACCATAAGGTGTAATGTTGAGCAAGGCTTTCTCTCCTGGAATTGATCGATCTGCATTTACCGATTGGTGTGGTTACCCTATCTGACTGAATTTACGGTGTTTTATTAGGTCGTAAAAATCCTATTGATCTTGTGCGATTTGTAAGTATATACTTACCGTAAGTTATGACGAACGGATATGTTGCAAATGAGGAATTCAACGGAGAATTAAATGGACCCATGGCCTTTCAGGCCTTGGGCGATTCAACACGACGGCAGATATTTGAGCGGCTTCTAAAGAAACCCATGGCGGTCGTGGATTTGGCTGGCCAATTGCCGGTGTCCCGCCCGGCGGTCTCCCAGCATCTCAAGATTCTGAAGACGGCCGGCCTTGTCGGCCTTTGCCAGCAGGGGACGCGAAACGTCTACTATGTGGATCCAAAAGGGGTGCAAGCGATGCGCGAGTATCTGGATGGAATGTGGGACTCCGCCTTACAGGCATTTAAACTTGCGGCTGAACAAGAAAGGAAAAAATAAATGATTTCGATCAAGAAGGAACTGACCGTTGAGACCACACAAGAAAACGCTTTTCGAGTTTTTTCACAACAGATGAACCTTTGGTGGCCAAGGTCACATCACGTCGGCAAGACTCCCATGGCAAAAATGGTTCTGGAGGCAAGGCAGAAAGGCCGGTGGTATTCCACACACGAAGGCGGCCAAGAATGTGAGATCGGCTATCTCCAAGTTTATGAGCCGAACTCGCGCCTGGTTCTTGTGTGGCAGCTGAACGGAGAATTCAAACATGACTCCTCACTGCATACCGAGGTCGAGGTGAACTTCATCATCCAAGGTCCTGAGAAGACTCTTGTCAAATTCGAGCACCGGCACGTCGAGACACTCGGGAAGGCCGTCGATGGCATGAATCAGGGC
>PSRN01000297.1 GCA_003176075.1 Bdellovibrio sp. | reverse complement strand
ACAAACTGTATTCACTGCAAAACCTGTGATATCAAATGCCCCTTTGAGAATATCGAGTGGACCGTTCCCGAGGGTGGAGGCGGGCCTCGCTACAACGAGGTTTGAATAACCGCCAGCGCGGGCGCCACAGGTGATAGCGTGGGCGGCGAAGCCGGCACGGGTGATAGGACGGGTAGGGTAAGCAAATGGCGGAATTTTTTGCGACGACGGCCAAGGGTCTGCTCGATCCATTGATGCAGGAATTGCAGGAGCTGGGTTTTTCAAAGCTTGAACGGACTGCCAGCGGCGTTCTCTTCGACACCAATTGGCGGGGTTGCTATCGCGCCAATCTCGAATCCCGGTTGGCGTCGCGAATTTTAAAGCCCGTCCTCGATTTTTACGCCTACCAGCCTGAGGACATTTATTCTCACCTGAGAAAACATGATTTTACCAAGTACATTTCGCCGGAACAAACCCTCGCCGTGGATGCGTCGGTGGAAGATTGCAAGCTGCGCGACCAGCGCTTCGTCGCCATGAAGGCGAAGGACGCCATCGTTGACGAGTTTCGTGACAAGTATGATATCCGCCCCAACGTGGATCGCGAATGCCCTGATCTTCGCGTTTGGATTCGCGGTTACAAGAACTGTTTTCATGTGTCGCTTGACACTACCGGAAACGCGCTGAACCAACGGGGTTACCGAAAGCAGGCGGGTCAGGCTCCCATCAAAGAGAATTTGGCCGCCGGCCTTCTGCGTTTGGCGGAATGGGATATGAAGACGCCGCTCGTGGATCCGATGTGCGGGTCGGGAACGCTTTTGATCGAGGCGGCCCTGATGCTCACGCGAACGGCGCCTGGAAGTTTCCGCCACGATTTTGCCTTTCAGCATCTGAAAGGTTATGTCGAGGGTGAATTCACTGAGGTCCTTGAAGCGGCTGTTGAGCACGAAGTGAGACCAGACGAAGTGAGACCAGACGAAGTGAGACCGGACGAAGTGAGACCGGAAGGAATGAAACCTGACGAAGCGAAGGCGGGGAAGGTGGCGGGGTCGCTCAGAGATACCGCTGCCGGCACAAGCTCGGTACTTCTATATGGATTCGACGTCGATCGAAAGGCGCTAGCCATGGCGCGGGCCAACGCGGCCCGGGCAGGGGTTGAACACCTGATTCAATTTAAGTATTCGCCCATCAGCACTCTGCAGGCCCCCACACCGCGAGGGATCATCGTCACCAATCCACCCTATGCCATCCGACTTGGGGATGAGGACATTCTTCGGGACGTGTACAGGGACTTCAGTCACACCTTGAAGACCCAATTTCGCGGCTGGACGATTTGGATTCTCTCGGGGAACAAAGATTTAATGGCGAACCTCAAACTCAAGGCTTCGCGAAAGCATTTTGTTTACAACGGTGCTATTGAGTGTCGTTTCTTGCGCTACGATATCCGAACTTGTCCTTGATTGGGTGTTTCCTCAATTGAGGAAACACCCCTTACTTTTGTTTCGGCTGCTTTTGAACCTTCTGAATATCGGCGAGAACTTCTTCAGCGTGTTTGCCAGCATCCACATCGCGGTAAATCTTGGCGATGCGACCGGCCGGATCAATCAACACACTTTGCCGCTTGAGCAAGCCCACGACGGGAATTGAATCGACGCCGACGGATTTGGCGAGCGTGCCGTCGGAGTCCACCAGTAGATCAAAGGGCAGCTGGTGTTGGGAGATAAATTCTTTATGGCTCGTCTCATCCTGTTTGGAGACGCCAAGAATGACGGCATTGAGTTTCGTGAACTCGGCATAATGATCTCTGAGACTTTTGGCCTCTATCGTACACCCCGGGGTGTTGTCCTTCGGGTAAAAATACAACAACACGTATTTGCCGCTGTAATCAGAAAGTTTTACCGTCTTTCCGCTTTGGTTGCGAATACTTAGGCTGGGGGCGGGGTCGCCGGGATTAAGTGCTATTGAGGAACGAGCCATCAGCATCATTGTGATCCCCAATGCCATCGCTGGGAAGGTGGAATGAAAATATTTCATGAACGCATGTTGGAAGGGTGAAAGACCACTGTCAAGAAGATGAAAAGGCTACATCTCTCCCGCTGTTCATTGCTGCATTGCATATATTCTGCTAATAATGCCATGCGAAATAACACCCGTGGTGGCTCCGCCGCCCACGCTGTTGGAGTGCATTTTCCGGGGAGGATGCGTGCTCGATTTTACCTTGAATCAGTTGATAGCCCTTGCGCTCGCTATCAGCCAGGTTCTGACGGACTACCAACACATTCAAACGCATTTTGACCCGGAAAAAGACCAGGATCGGGTCGTCCAGATTCTGAATAAGGGATGTCAGGAAGTCTACCGGCTGTTTTACAGAAGAGAAATTATGGAAAAACCGGAAGCCTTCTTAAAGTTTGCGAACACCCTGGATTTTCAGTCGACGGCGTCGGACGCCAGCGATCTGCCCAAGATTGATCGCTCCATTCTTCCGGTCATGGCCCGCAAATTCTGCATGGAGCGACCCGAGTCCCATCCGGATTTAAAAATGGATGAAGTGATCAAGGAATACAATGGGCTTTTGAAGGGCGAGCCGCGCGATACGTCTTTCTTAAATCAATACCATGCTTCGGCCGTCATTCTTGATCTTTGGAAGAATAAACTCACGGAAGTGTTTCAGGGGGGTCATCCGCGAGATTGGGTTCCGCTTGAGGAGGTGCCCATCCCCGTCATCGCCGCGATCATAGCGGCGGAGGATAAACGGTTCTTTTCACATCATGGAATTGACGTTTTTGGGATCATGAGAGCCATCAAAAACAATCAGAACCAGGCCTCATCTTCTTCTGACGGAAAAAGTGGAACCGGCCCAACCGCGCAGAGCGAAGGTGATTCTTCCGAGGGCGAGTCGGCTGAACCGAAGAAAAAGAAAAAGCGTCCAGAAGGCGGTTCGACCATCACCCAGCAAATGGTGAAAAACCTCTTTTTGGATGGCAACAATGAGATCTCTCCTCAGCGGAAGATCGAGGAGATCGTCTTGGCCGCGCTGGTGGAGAAGGACATCTCCAAAGCTAAGATTCTTGAAACTTACCTTAACTTTATTGATTTTGGTTGGAGTTCATGGGGTCTTCGGCATGCCGCCCGCAATTATTTTAATAAATCAGTGAAGGACCTGACTCTCGTCGAAGGCGTTTTTTTGGCGAGCCTGCCAAAAAATCCCAGAGGTCTTAGCCCCAATCTTCATCGTCAAGAGCTGAATGAGCGGGCCGCCTACGTCTTGAATCAGCTCTCCAGGCTGGGAAACCCTCAATTGGTTGATCCCAAATTAATTGAATTTATTCAAAGCAGGGATCCCAACTTCAGATTCCCCACGCCGGCGGAGGTCGATTCCTTGGTCAAGCAAGTGGCGGATTACAAGTTCAATAAGGATCTCGAGCCACCGGTCAAGAGACGAAGTTACTTCTTCCTCGATGATATCATTCACCGGGCCCAAAAAGGATTAAAGATCAACGATATCACCAAAGGAACCTTCACTGTCCAGTCGACGATCAATCCGTATCTCCAGGAAATCACGACACGAAACTGCCAGGAACAAACTTTTCAGATCGACCTCAAAACCGGGCGACTCGAATGGGCTGGCGCGGAAATGAATATTGAGGAGGAAATTAAAGCTGCGATCAAAGCGAATCCCGGCGAAAATCCACGCACTGTTTGGCACAAAGTCTTGCTGGAGACTTCGCCAGTTCTTTACGATGTCGCGTGGCCCATGGCGGTCGTGTTCAAAAACAGAGGCCAGGTGTCAGTGGGCCTGCCGGATGGGGAAGTCTTGCCCCTCCAGTCCTGGGGAAGGTCGGGTCTCCCCAAGCTGGTCAACGGTGATGTGGTTCGGGTTAAAGTCAAAAAGGGCGTTGCCGAGCTGCGAACAATTCCTAAAGTGCAGGCCGCGGCTATTGTGATTCAAAATAACTCAGGTCGCATTTTGGCGATGACCGGGGGATTTTCGCATGCGCTGAGCAACTACAATCGAGCGGTGCAATCCGTCCTTCAACCCGGTTCCTCCGTCAAGCCGATTACTTACTTGTTAGCGCTTGAGCATGGCATGAACCCCGACGCTCGTTTCTCCACCGAAGGCGTGACTTTACCTCGTCTGCGCGAGCGGGGAAGTGTCCCTTGGCCGGTATTTCCCCAGACGCGGACACCGTCGATTTCACTCCGCCAAGGCTTGGAGTATTCGAACAACGCCGTGACCGCCCGAGTCCTCTGTGCCATGGGTAACGGAGACTGTGAAACCGGACTGAACAGCTGGATGGCTCTTTGCAAACAGGTTAAACTTTGCAACGACAAGACGCCGAGATACTTTCCGGATATTTTAGGCGCCATCGGTGTTCGGCTCATCGACATGGCTGCGTTTTTCGCGACGATCGCCAATGAAGGCCAGTATGTCTCGCCTCATTCGATCGAGGCGATTTATCGCGATGGTCAAAAGATTTACTCCATCGATGATCATTATCGATCGACGGTCTCGCAAGTCCAGATGGTCAGAAAGGCCACGTTCTCCAAAATCAAAGGATTTCTTCAGGGAGTTGTGGCGCGTGGAACGGCCCATGTGATGAAGGATTATGCGCCTTATGTGGGCGGGAAAACAGGAACAACGAATAAAGCCATGGACGCTTGGTTCATCGGTTTTACCAACGACTACACCATTGCCACCTGGGTGGGTTACGACAAGCGACGCAGCTTGGGCAGTGAAGCAACTGGAGCCGTGATGGCGTTGCCGATTTTCCGAGGCATTCTTGAGGATGCCCTGGACGAGAAGGTATTTCGGCCATTGGAACCGCTGCGGTCGACCGCGCCGGAGTTGGCGGATGCCCGCCATGTGCTGCCCGAATACGACGGCGGTGACACTCAGCAGGGACCCTCCACCGGATGGTGGCCTGTTCGGCCGGAAGAAACGCAAAGAGGCCCTTGGTATGGCAATCAGGGTCCGCGGCGCAATGACTGGCGCGGCGACGGTCGTGGCCAGGGGCGCGGTCAGGGGCGTGGTCAGGGTCCCGGTGGAAATGACTTTTTCAAGGATCTCTTTGGCTTCTTTCCGGGAGTTCAATAATTGAGAGGATGGTATTATGAATAAAATGCGAGCCCTATATATAATCTTGAGCCTCATGATCACCGCGGCGAAAAGCTCCGCGGATTTTACTCCCATCGAAGAAAAATTTGACCGGCATCTGCTCGCCAATCCGTGGAAGAGCGGCTTCGTTATCCATTCCAATTTGGACGAAGGGATGCCCTACGGGGAGTGGGAAAAGCGACCGGAATCCAGTGCATTGAAACTCTTCCCGGAATTCGTCCCTGCCCACCGCGAGAACCATCAACAGGGGGCGGAGAAACAGACGATCGTGGAAGCCCGGTCGACTTTTATCATTCAAAAACCCACGTCGGCCTTGAACCTCCAAAATATGATCAGTGATGAGAAGTGGCGTCAGACTCTGGATCCGGCGGTCACGAATGAGGTGATCGGGGCGAATCGGCTTTTTATTAACAAACAAACCAATAAACCGTTTAATGCTTCGCCGCGGTTTGATTGGTGTCGAAGAAGCAATTCGATTTGCATTCAATCTGAGTGGGTTTATCCGGATGAACTTCAGCCGGGAATGAAGTTTTTTATCGCGACCAAAGATTCTTGGGAGCACGCGAGTGGCGCCAATATTATTGAAGCGGCTGAGGATTTGTATAATACGGGCCTTGGCCCCGATGCCAAGCACGTTTTGCAAAGCGAGTTGAGTGTCTTATCCCCGGCCGAGTTAGCCATGATTAATGACTCGCATGTTATTCCAGGTGCCGTGACAGCTGGAATTCAGCAGTCAACATTTTACTCGAACCGCATCGCCCGCTGGATGAAGAATCTTGTTCTATTTCAGCCCGATCCGGGCCAGCCCACTCAAACCAGAGTCGCGGTGGTGTCGGTATTTGCCGTCAGTTCTGACTATTATAACAGGCAATTCCGAATTCCGTTTGTTGGAACGACCTACAGGTTTAAGGATTGGATCATGGGTCGAACCGATAAGAGCGCTCAGTTCGGCGACACCTTGGCCTCCGGCATCCCCCACTACACCGCCGCAATTGCGCAACGACTGGCCCGCAAATTGAGCGAGTAGCCGCCTTCAGCAACCGAGTACAAGAACTGTGTCATATTTTTGACCGGTTGCTTAAGGCAGCCCCGCGTGAGGCGCGAAGCTCAAGCCCAGATAGGCGGCCAAGATCGCGAGTGCGAGGAGCAGGGGAACTATGTAGGGACCGACCTGCGGGCGCCGTCGCACAAGGGCAACGATAGCACCAAAGAAGATCCAGATCGCCAGCTTGATGTAAACCCAGTAAGGAAAGTCACGCAAAATCCCGAGTCGCGCGAGCAGTCCGAAGCCGGATACAAGAATCATTGCCAGTCCAAGACCGTGGGTGAAAAAACCGAGCGTTCGCAGGAGCGGGGCTTTGTTCGTGCCAAGGGCAAAATAGGCGATCAGAATGCCAAAGCCCATCATGGCGCAGACAACGCCAAAGATATGAAGAAGAATGTAGGTCGATAAGCTCATTGTTCGCTCCCTTTGTGAAGTCTGTTTCCAAGCTTGAAAAGCTTGCTCAGAGTGGCCACGTCCTTTCGCAGGCGGGTCAGCTCACGGAGATTCGCGATGGTTTTGAGTCCGTCCCGCAGCGGCTGCAGAGGATAGCCTGTATAAGCTCCCGGCTTGGTGACGTCATTGGTGATTGCTGAACGGCCGCCGATCGTCACACGATCAGTGATATGAACATGGTCTGTCACCACGACCTCCCCGGCGAAAAGGCAGTGGGATCCAACACGTGAAGAACCGGAGATCTTGAAACCAGCGGCAAAGACACTGTGAGGACCGATGGTGCAGTTGTGGGCGACATGGCAGTGATTGTCGAATTTGCAGCCGTCGCCAATGACGGTTGAACCCAGGGTGGCACGGTCGATGGTGGTGAGTGCCCCCACCTCCACTCCATGTCCCAGCACCACATTCCCCACCTGCGGAATTTTGTAGGAGGTACCGTCCGGTCCTTGCGCAAAGCCAAAACCGTCGGAGCCAATGACAGCGCCTGAATGGATCATGCACCGCTCGCCCAACCGGCAATTCCAACCGATGACAGATTTGGCGTGCACGATCGATCCGCGTCCAACGATGGCTTCCGCTTCGATGACAGCGCCGGCGCCAATATGGACCTCCTCCTCAAGAACCGCGCCGGCCTGGATGACGGCGCCCGCGCCGACGCGGACGAGGCGCCCGATCTTGGCGGTGGGATCAATATGGGCCCGGGGTGACAGGCCTTCGGGAAAGGCCATTGATTTCCGATCAAAGACGGAAAGAACTTGAGCCATGGCTGGCTTCAAGTGATCATATTCGAGAAACAAAAGCCCCTCACGGCGAAACTCCCGCCAATTTGATCCTTTGGCCCACAGGCAAATACCGCGGTCCGGGCTGGGGGGGAGTTTTGTCCGGAGGTCAAGAAAAACAAGTGAATCATTCTTAAATTGGTGGGGGGGAACAACTTCCAGGGCCTTGGTTTCGAGTGAACCCGTCAGGTGGCGAAAACCCATTTGCAGGAGTTGGTGACCATTGATTGAAACGGTAGGGACGCTAATGCCTTGCAAAAAACCACCTCGAGAATTCTTGTCAACTGACTTCACACGATATTACCTAACGGCTTTACAAAGCAAGAAATCCGAGGGATCGAAATGGCAAAATCGGGCAATGTAAAAGCGGTGAAGGCGGCGAAGCCGGCCGCAAAATCGGCGAAGCCGGCTTCAGGTAAAAAGAAAGAGGTCACTAAAGCGGCCAAGGACTCGAGATCAGCGCCGAAAGCACCAGCGTCGAGAGAGCCGGCGCCGAGAGAGCCGGCGTCGAAAGCATCGGCGCCGAAAGAATCAGCGCACCGGGAACCGGTGCGAAAAGAACCTCGAACTCTCAATGTTTCAAAGGCCGGTCCGACCGAAGCGGCAGCCCCGAAGGCTCCGGCGAAAAAAGTCAAGGCGGCCCCTGAAGATACGGCAACCCCCGAGAACAAGAAGAAATGGCGGGAGCTCCGCGAGAAATTCACACGCGAAAAACCTTTACCTTATTTGATGACTGGACAATACGAAGCGGACCAACAAATCGAGCACCAGGTTTTGGGTTGGGGTTATATCCTCAGCAACAACAACGATCGGCTGGAAGTTCTCTTTGAATCCGGTGTTAAGATATTGATCAGCAATTATAAAGCCGGGGCCGAACTGCCCAAATAAACAAAGATATGGATTGAATCGTAAGTCACACCCGTAGCGTCTGTGGAGGTGATACCCGTGGCGG
>PSRN01000005.1 GCA_003176075.1 Bdellovibrio sp. | reverse complement strand
CGGAACTGCAAGACGTCGCGCAGACCATGGCGAAACTCAACATCCGCACCAGGATTTATAACGCCAAAGAAGTCGAGCAGAGCGCCGGCGCGGTCAACTTCGTCGGCGGCATCCGATATCTCGACGATGCTTCGGTCAATCCGGTGAGCTTAGTGCAGCGGATGCATTCCAAAGTAAGAGCCGATCTGTTTGAGAACACGGAAGCCTATCGGGTCGAACAGGCCGGCGACTTGCGCAGGCTTAAAACCGATCAGGGGGATTTTGCGGCGCCCGTGATCTTGCTCAACCTCAACGCGTTCTCGGCCGTGTTGCACCCCTGGTTCAAGGATAAAATTTATCCCACCCGGGGGCAGTGCCTGATGATGGAGCCCGTGAAGAGATTCATGGACGCTCCTTGCTACGCGAACTTCTACCTCGATTACTTCCGCCAATTGCCGAGCGGCGAGCTCCTGATCGGCGGTTTCCGTCAGATCGAGAAGGAGACTGAAGTCGGTTACTCGGATCACATCACCGAGCCGATCCAAGAGGCGCTGCATAACTTCGTCGTCACTCATCTTCCGCAGTTTAAAGACGCCAAGGTCACCCATCGCTGGTCGGGCGTGATGGGTTTTGCCCGCGACGGGGAACCCATGGTGGGCAGCATTCCTGATGACCCGCAAATCTTCTTCGCCGGCGGCTACACTGGACACGGCATCGGGCTGGCCTTTCATACGGCTAAAAAACTGGTCGACGCGGTCTACGGTCGCGAAGTGCCAAGCTGGCTTTCAGCCCGCAGATTCAAATAAGATTCATGTATGTTTTTCTGGATTCTGCAAAGGAAGCGACAAAAAGTAAATATTTTCGCACTTTGCTTGTTTCGGAAAAGCTGTTTGCAGTGTAGGATTCGTGACTTTGGCCCATCCGTGAAAGTCCGTTTCAAAAGGAATCTTCGTGACGAAACTTCGTGGGCGGCGCTGCCCAAGTGGGTGCCTACGCCACAAGTGGCTTCAGCACCTCCGCAGACGCCACGGGTGTGAAAGGCTGTCTCAGTGGTTGCTATTTTCTTTGCCGGACTTGTCGCTGGAACTGTGCATGTAATTACCGGACCTGATCATCTGGCGGCCGTTGCTCCGCTGGCCTTAAGCCAAAGGCAGAAGTCCTGGCTCCTTGGGGCGAGATGGGGAGGCGGACACGCAAGTGGAGTGATCTTAGTCGCTATACTTGCTTGGGCCTTTCGGGAAATTTTCCCGGTAGAGATGTTTTCCAACTGGTGTGAACGCCTGGTCGGAGTCATGTTGATTGGAATTGGACTGTGGGGACTTCGCAAGATGTTCAGGTTCGAACTTCATGCCCACGAACACTCACACCAACACTCACAACATTCACACAATCACTCACACGATCACTTACACGAAGATGGGCCGCACTGGCATGTTCACGCTCACAGAACCGGCCACCATCAAGATCCTTCTCATGCCCATTCCCACGCTGCGGTAGCAGTCGGTGTATTGCATGGTCTAGCTGGAGGTTCCCATTTTCTGGGGGTGTTGCCTGCTCTGGCGATGCCGACCAGATGGGCCGCTGCGGTTTATTTATTGGCTTTTGGTATTGGTACGATCATAACAATGGCAGGTTATTCATTTGCGTTCGGATCCATTGGATCCCGAACACAAAATTCTGGGATCAAATTCTATAAGTATGCACTCGCAACTTGTTCCTGGGCCGCGATTGTCGTTGGGGGATATTGGTTGGTCTTCTGATTCACCAACGTCGCGCAGTCCCCGGCGCTAATTCTCAATCAGGGGAGGGAGTCGCTTCCGGCTGTTCGGATTCAAGTTTGGCCTTTGCGCGCGCGTACAGCGGCAGAGTTTCCTTTAAATGTGCGCGGATGGTGTCTTCGCGATGAGCGTGGATGGGATGGTCAGACAAGAATTCCAAAGGCTCCCTGCGGTTATGCTCAGAAAATTGTCGCCATACAGTGACACCAGCGCGCGGGTCGTAGCCAGCCCGCGCCGCCAGTTCAAGGCCAACAATGTCGGCTTCGGTTTCATCGCCACGCGAGAATTTTAGCTGCAGTAGCTGCTTTCCGATCATTGCTGCAAGCATGGCGCGGTCGCCGTACTTATAACCGACGCCCGCAGCCACGGCGAGCCAAAGCACTTATAGAATTCCACAATACCGAAAGGGCCACCGAAAATGCCATTCGTCGGGCTGACCCGTTTTATGATGGCCGGTACAGAAAAACATATTACTCTTCCCAGCGTTAAGAAGAATGATAAGTCCCGTTCTGAGGGCAGGCTAGCCCCCTTGGTAAGGTGAATCTTGGTAAGGTGAATCCTTGCAAGGGTGGGGCAGACGGTAAATAATAGCCATTCTCAAAGCGTTCTCTTTGCTTGTCAGACGGTATAAAACCATTGTCGTATTGTCGAAAGGGGAAGGCGGGGGGTGGGATTATGCATCTGCAAAGGATTGCGCCAGTTGTGACAGGTGTCCTTCATTTGGGAGTCTTGATTTCGACTGCAATTTTCGAAGCTAAAGCAGCTCCCTCAAGGTCAGGGGTAATTTTGGCGAACTGCGCGGCCGTCCATGGTGAAACCCTCCTTTCTACCATGGCGGTCCCTTCGACGGAAATGCCGACTCGGAAACCGCCGACTTCGGAGCTGGCCACTTCGGAACTGACGGTATCCCCTAAATTCGAAGATGCAATCCGAGCCACCATAGCGAGCATCAAAGAGGTTCATTCTGGCCAGCAAGGCGCTGTAGCCCTGAACGGAAGTCTTTTTTCGGAAAGTGAGCCCTCACTCCGCCCGCTTTTTTATCTTATTTCCGAGATCGAACGGCAAGTTCAACCGGGCCCACCGACTTGGGAGACTGCGGCGGCGTCAGAGGCGCCGACTTTGGAACTTCGCAAATCCAAACCTCCCCGAGACTTCGACCAGCTCAAGCGTGAGTTATCTAAACGGCTGACTCAACTTGCTTTCCAAGACATTTTTCGCCGGTGCATTGAGCCCGGCCTGAAAGATCTTGGTATCGCCTTGAAGTCTCCTGAGGGTATCACAAGCGCGGCTGAGTTGCGAAGCACACTGGATACAAAAATTGGATTTTACTACAAAGGAGAACAAGAACAGGATCAGGATCAGGAACAAGAACATGATCGAAAGGCCAAAGCGATGGCTTTGATTGATGCCAAGATCAAGTCAGCATTAGCCGGTGAACCCGGCGATTATGAAAAGACTCAGAACAATCGGAGAGGGGGGGATTTGGCTGCTGCTCATTTGCTTCCCCCCATTGGACGCGTCGTAAAGGTTCCGCTGCAAGTGAACGACAGAAGTCTCACTCTCGAGATTAGCGCAAGTTATTCTTACGCGTTGGCCGATGGCGGCGAATTCAAATTTTCAATTTATCCCCAGAATGAAGTGCAGATTGCTATAAGGCAGACCACCGATGAAGAAAGCAACTCAAAGTCCATTTTCGACTCTTTCAGATATTGGCCTGGCTCTTGATTCTATGAAACCCTAAAGCTCTCCGCACAGCGCCCGCCAGTGACGATTCTCCCGGTATCATGGGCGGCGAAGCCACCAAGGGTGGCGCTTTTGAGAATTCCCAACCACCCCCGCCGTTTACACCTTTTCTAACACACTGTGACCCGCAAAAAGTACCTGGAACCTCGCCGCGAGTTCGCGCCCTTCGGCGATCGCCCAGACAATCAACGAAGCTCCCCGCCTCGCGTCGCCGGCGGCAAAAACGCCGGGGAGTGACGTCATAAAGCGCTCATCGGTATGAATCTCTCCCCGTGGAGTGCGGGCAAGCTCCGGAAAAGCCGCACCGCTGCCGGTGAAACCAAGCGCAAGAAGAACCAAATCGGCGTCCAAAGTCAGTTCACCGCTCGAAATCTTTTCAACTCTCAGGGCTCGCACGTGTCCCGACTCGTCGCCGAGGAATTCCTGAGTACGGATACTCCAGTCCCGCTTCCCGCCCTCTTCGTGGACGTGTGAGCTGCGCAGTATGAAAGGCCAATAAGGCCACGGGGTCGAAGGGTCTTGCTCACTGGGCGGACGCGGCTGGATTTCAAGTTGTAAAACGCTTTTGGCCCCTTGGCGAAGAGCCGTTCCAACGCAGTCAGAGCCCGTGTCGCCGCCGCCAATAACGATGACATCTTTACCGCGAGCGCAAGGTTGGCTCACGAGCTCGCCGTTAATGCGGCGATTGTGCTCGGTTAAATAATCCATCGCCAAGCGAATGCCTTTGAGATTTCTCCCGGGAATCGGCAGATCGCGGGCGGCCTCGGCTCCGATGGTCAACGCCACGGCATCGTATTTATCCTTAAGGTCCCGCAAGCAAATTTCTCGCCCGTGGCTCTCTGACCCCACATGGACGCCGGTCAGAAAATTCACGCCCTCACCCCTGAGTTGATTTAAGCGCCGGTCAATTAGAGTTTTTGCCATTTTAAAATCGGGAATTCCATACCGCAAGAGGCCGCCCAGGCGATCGGCCTTTTCAAACACCGTCACCGAATGCCCCTGCCGCGCCAACTGCTGAGCGCAAGCTAAGCCCGCGGGTCCTGACCCCACCACTGCCACACGCTTGCCGGTGAGCCGTTGCGGAGGTTTCGGCCGAATCAACCCCTGCTCGAAACCAAAGTCGACGATGGCCCTTTCAATGGACTTGATAGTCACAGGTTCGCTGTACAAACCCAAAACGCAGGCTGACTCACAAGGTGCCGGGCAAAGCCTGGAGGTAAATTCAGGAAAGTTATTGGTGGCGTGCAGGCGCTCGACCGCCTCCGCCCATTGTCCGGCGGCCACCAGTCGATTCCAGTCCGGGATGAAATTGCCAAGCGGGCAGCCCGAAGGTGTGGGGCTCTGGCAAAACGGCACGCCACAGTCCATGCAGCGCTTGGCCTGAGTGGTGACCGTGGCTGCGTCGTGAGGAATCAGGAATTCCTGATCGTCGTGCACGCGTTCCCGCGCCGGCCGGTAGATGGCAGGAGCGCGCGAAATCCGCATAAAGTCTGTCTGAGGTGCTGAAGGCACCGACTTGGTTGTCTGCGGAGGTGCTGAAGGCACCGACTTGGTT